>JBLNGL010000156.1:0-4655 GCA_050264735.1 Ignavibacteria bacterium
GCCTTAAGAAATGCAAACATTGAAATTTGCAACCTTGTAACGGTAAGCAGTATTTTTCCCACCAACTGCAAAAGAATAACAAAAGAAGAGGGATTAAAAGAGATTGCGCCCGGGCAGATTACATTCTCTGTAATGGCGCGAAATTCGACAAATGAGCCAAACAGGTTAATTGCTGCGTCAATCGGAGTTGCTCTTCCGGGAGAAAATTCTATGTACGGATATTTATCGGAGCATCATCCGTTCGGCGAGACTGAAAAAATTGCCGGCGAGTATGCGGAAGATCTTGCGGCTACTATGCTTGCCACTACTTTAGGTGTTGAGTTCGATGCGAATAAAGACTGGAGTGAACGCGAAGACATTTATAAGATGTCGGGTAAAATAGTAAGGACGTTTAATATTACACAGTCGGCCGAAGGCGATAAAAACGGTTTATGGACCACCGTGCTTGCAGCAGGAATTCTGCTTCCTTAAAAAACATCACAAAGATGATGAAGACACGGGAACTTTAATTAAAAATCCATATAATAAATTTATTGATTTTTTAAATATTATATTCTCTTTGTAGTTTTATCATATAAATTTTTTTCTTGTGAACGAATACATTTTCTGGATAATCTTTTCTGTTGTAGTAACATTTATTTTTTTCCTCGATATTTATGTAACCGACCACAGAAAGGGAAAGATAAGTTTAAAGAACAGCCTCATTTGGTGCGGCGTCTGGATTTCATCTGCGCTTCTTTTCAATATATTCATCTATTTTTATTTTGAAAACGGTCACATCAAAGCCCTGGAGTTCTTGACAGGATATTTGATTGAGTACTCCCTTTCCGTTGATAATCTTTTTGTTTTCCTGCTGATATTCAAAAAAATGAGGGTGTCGGCCGAAAACCAGCCGCTGATATTGAAATGGGGAATAATAAGTGCAGTAATCTTCAGAATACTTTTTATCTTTCTCGGCGTAGGATTGATAAGAATATTTCACCCGATTATTTATGTATTTGCAGCCATTCTTCTTTTTGCAGCTTACCAGATGGCATTCGGCGGCGAACATGAAGTCGAGGTGGACAGAAATCCGCTTGTAAGATTTGCGACAAAGTATTTTAAATTCGATTCAAGTTATCACGGTAAACGTTTTTTTATAAAAAAGAACGGGAAAATATACGCGACTACGCTTTTCCTAACTTTGCTGCTGATAGAATCGACGGATATCGTCTTTGCTATGGATTCCATTCCCGCCATTATTGCGATTACAAGAGATGAATTTACAATAATAACTTCAAACATATTTGCAATACTGGGACTCAGAGCTTTATATTTTGCATTAGCCGGCATTGTAGATCTTTTTAAGTATTTGAAGACCGGTGTTGCCATTGTTCTGGCATTCGTAGGATTTAAAATGCTTCTCTCCGATTTTATCGAGATACCTGTTGTCATTTCATTAGCCGTGATTGTATTTGTTTTAAGCACAGCGGTTGTTTTATCAGTTATAAAGAGAAGAAAAGAAAATAAAGAAAAAAGAAACCGGCAGCATCAGGATAAAGATACAAATTAGAATTTACGAATCACGATTTAGGATTTACGTATCTGCTGATTATTCCATAACAATGGATTACAGAAGCCGTAAATAAACCAGCAATCATCGGTTCAACTTCATACAGGACCCTTCCTTCAATTTCAGTTCTTAAAAAATACCATGCGATACTTACCGATACTGCCGTAATCATTTCAATCAGCATAATCATTTTACTTATTCTTATTTTAACAAAATAAGAGCTTACCACAGGCAGAATTATTCCGGGTATGCAGAAGGATCCGACCGTATACCAGATTTCAATTACTGAAAGAATTGCCCATGCCAGAGCTATTGAAACGGCAGCCGAAATTATTAATCCGTAAACTGCATATGATTTTAGTTTTTCTTCATTATTAAATTTTTTTATCCTGAAAATAAAATCCCTTCCGATTGTAGTTGCACTTAAAAACAAAAAAGAATTTAATGTCGACATAATTGTTGCAAACAATGCAGCATAAAAAAATCCTTTAAGGCCGGATGACAAAATTTTCTCGGCGAGGAGCGGATAGGCTAAAACCGGCTGAGCAAGACCAGGAAGAAGGGCTTTTGCATAAAGTCCGGTCGAAGTGGTAAGGAAATCGAACAAGATCCAGAAGAAAATAGAAATTATTATCCCCTTCATTGCAGTGCTGCCGTCTTTTGCCGCATAACATCTTTGATGAAACCCGGGATCGGCGAATGTCCATAATGCAATCAAAAACCACACAATAATAAAAACAGGCGAAGCGCCGCCTGTAAATTTCAGATGATCTGAGGGCAGGTTAGCGGATAAAAATTCAAGTCCCCCGAATTTTGCAGAAGCAATAAAAAAGATTAAAATAAATCCGGCAAACATTACAAAAAACTGAATAACATCGGTATAAACATCGGATCTGAATCCCCCTTTAAATAAATATGCCGCGGAAAGTATAACACTAATAATCAGACTGAAAAGCATTCCGGTGCCGAAAATAATTGAGATAAGGTTTCCAGTCATTAAAACATAAGGAGCGGGTGAAACCATAACAAAAACGAGAACGGCAGAAATAAGTCCGGCTTTTCTTCCATAGACTTCCGAAATTTTGTCCGGGATTGTAAATAATGAAGCAAGCCGGATTTTTTTTGCAAAGAATAACGCAAACAGGAGGGCGAAAATGTAATAAGGCAGCCCCTGGGTAAACCACGCAAGAAGTCCATAGCGGTAAGTAAACTCCCCTACTCCGAGTATTCCTCCGTACCAGGTAGCGACATTCGTTAAAACAAAAAGAGTAAGAGACACTTTTCTGCCTGATAAAAGATAATCGTCGGCGGATCGCTGCTCTTTCTTTCCTGCCCAATACCCGACAGCAATTACGGAAAAAAAGAAAAAAATAATAATTAGAATGTCTAATGTGCTGAAGGTAACCATAATCTAAAAAATTTTGAAAATGAAACAGAAAAATAAGAAAAGATTGTCATTTTACATGAACTCACTAAGGTAATAAAATTAGTCAGCGGTTATTTAGAGAAGATTGTTCTTCATAAGAAGATTGAGATCGCGGATGACAAAAATAATTCCCCCTTTAATTTTCAAAAGAACTTTACCTGATTCCGCAATATTGCTGGTGCTTTCTTTTTTACCGAAAGGAAGGGAAATGTTTTTCAGCGGATAAAATAAGCCTTGTGAAGTAATTTTTGTCTTGGTATCGAAGCCGTACAAAGAAATTATTTCGCCGGGAATGGTTTTCAGCTCAACATTTCCGGTATAGGGAATAAGGAGAGAATTCTCCGCAATTATTTTAAGCTTAATTTTATGAAAGAATTTGATTACGATCCCCAAATTGCAGAATGTATGATCCAGCCTGTCCCCTGTTACACCCAATAATATTGCTTCACCAAAATTCCGGTTTATCATCTCTTTCAGGCATTTTTCCACATCGGTATCATTCTGGCCAGATAGCTTTATAATTTTTGATTTATTCCGGAAATATTTTAAAGTCTGCTTATCAATTGAATCAAAATCTCCGATTATAAAGTCCGGAATCAAGTTTAAATTTTCAGCTTTATCAGCTCCGCCGTCTGCGCATACTAAAGTTGAGTATCCTTTTTTCTGCAGATAAGCAATTATTTTTCTATGCGGCGGTTTTCCGTTTGCAAGCAGTATGAATTTTTTCATTTAAATTCTTAGGAGATCTTCAATAAATTGAATTTCATTTTAGATGTCAGAGTTTTTTTCCTCTCAGTGTTTCTCAGTGTCTTCTTTGTGGAACTCTGTGTTACTTTTCAAAAAGATTAGTTACACAGAGAGACACAGAGTTTTTCACAAAGATCCGCGGAGAATTAGAATTTAATATCCTTAAGATAAAAAGAGAAAAAGCCGGACGGATTTGAATTAATTAACATTACTTTAATGCTTTTGCTGCAATATCGGTGCGGTAGTAAATATCTTTGAAATTAATTTTCTTTAAAGCATCGTAAGCTTTTTTCTGTGCATTTAGCAGATTATTTTGGGTGATCACTGATGTAATTCCCAGGACTCTTCCGCCGGCGGTTACAACTTTTCCATCCTTTTCTTTTGTCCCGGCCTGAAATACAATGATACTCTTATCCTGATCAAACTCATTAACTCCTTCAATTTCAAAACCTGCAGAATATTCATCCGGATAACCTTTTGATGCAGCAACCACGCACACTGCCGAGCCTCCGGAATATTTAACTGCAGATTTATCGAGCTTACCTTCCGCTGCCGTGTAAATTAATTTAAGGAAATCTCCTTTAACAACCGGCAGAACCGCCTGGGTTTCAGGGTCGCCGAACCTGCAGTTGAATTCAACAACTTTAGAACCTTCTTTATTAATCATCAATCCGCAGTAAAGGCATCCGGAAAATTTTCTTCCTTCTTTCTGCAGACCTTCAAGAGCCGGTTTAATGATCTTTTCTTCAACTTCCTTTAATATTTTCGGAGTTACAACCGGAGCGGGAGAATATGCTCCCATTCCGCCTGTATTTTTCCCGGTGTCGTTATCCCCAATTCTTTTATGATCTTGTGCTGAAGGAAGGCAGATAAAATCTTTTCCGTCGGTAATTGCCAGAATAGAAGCCTCTTCACCTTCAAGAAATTCTT
>JBLNGL010000157.1:0-4038 GCA_050264735.1 Ignavibacteria bacterium
GTCTAGAAATAAAAACCGGCATCCGTTCTTTTTTATTAAACAGCGGCTATTCAGCTTTTTGTTATTAAAAAAAATATTTATGTTTACCTAGAGGCCTTTTAATCAAACCCACAATAATATATTTCCGTTAAAAAGTCTTATAAATAAACAATAATTTAAAAAAAGGAAAGCACAATGAATATCTACGTCGGCAACTTATCAAAAGATGTAAATGATCTTGAACTTCAGGAATTATTTACGCCTTATGGTAATGTTAAAAGTGTTAAAATAATCAGGGATTTGTTTTCTGGCGAATCGAAAGGATTTGGATTTGTAGAGATGCCGGGTCAGGCGGAAGCACAAAAAGCAATAACTGAATTGAATACTAAAGAATTAAAAGGTAAAAAAATAATTGTAAACGAAGCACGTCCCCAGAGAGATAAAGGGAGATCGGGGGGAAGAGATAATAGGGGCGGCGGGAGCAGAGGCGGTAACCGCGGAGGCGGCGGTAAAAGAGGCTGGTAATTATTTATTATTAAAGTCAGAGATGGGTTTAATCCCATCTCTGAAACTTTTTCCTGAAATTATCCGCCGATCCTTTTCAGCATTTCTTCGACTTGATTTCTTCCCCAATTAGGCATTAAATCATTAGCCGGTTTAAACGCATCATATTTCTTTATAGAACTCTCGAAGTACGGTTTTGCAGCAGCCGCCCCTCCGCCGAATTGTGCAGGTGTATAAAATATTCCCATGCCCAATAAATATTCGGGCCTCGGATTTAACGTATCGAGATCCATAGCCATCTGAAAACTGCTGTTTGCCTCATTGCCGTATTTCTGCCAGCGGTTCATCGGATCAATCGAAAGGCGCGCTTGTGCCGACATTCCTTTCAATGTATATATTTCAGATTCCTGCGGATGAAGAGAATCTGCAATAGTAATCATCTGATCGGCTTTATCCAGGTAACTATCCTTTTTCTCCTTTATAGTATCGATATAGCTGGCAATTACATAAAGATATGATCCGTAATAATAAGGGAGCCATTTATCCTTTTCAGCCAAAGCAATTCTCTCAAAATTATTTGCGGCATCCAGGAATGAATTCAGATCTGAAAGAGAATCCAATTTTTCCAGATTCTTCTTCATTGCAGTTACATATTTATCTTCATCGGCTTTAATATTTCCGATGAGAATAATAGAAATAAGGATAGATAGGAACAGCTTCATTTTATCTCCTTTTTAATTAAGAATTTGCCGATCGGTTTCTAAGATAATTCAAACTTTTTTTAAATCCTTATAAGTTATTATTAGATTCTTAATAAGGATTGGCACGACCAAGGTTAATGAATATCCCGATCATTGCCGGTCTTAAAGCAGTCGGAACAACCGCCTCCCTATATGCCCCGTCGCTGGAATATCTGTAGCTGAATACATTTCTGAACCCGGGAATATTATCAACAGAAAAAAATATAATTGTAAAACTATTAAAAATATTGGTCAGGTAGCTCAGGCTTAAACTTAAGTTATTATAATTTTTTGTCCTGTCTCCAAGGAATTCCGGATTGTTAGGGTTGTAATACGGCCTTCCGGTGGCGAAGGTATATGTAAGCCCAATGCTTGTAGTAATTGACGGCACCCAATGTTTTACGACAACCGAAAATGTATGCGGTGTAGCAAAAGTAGGAAATGCCGTAGTGGGATAATTACTGAATTCCCGTTTTGTATCCAAATATGAATATGAAATCCAGTAATCAGTCATATAAAAAGTTTTTCTATCCCGCCAGAAAATATCCAATCCCTTGGCATGTCCTTTTCCCTCATTGCTGAACTGAACAACCGGAAGCTGCTCATAAAACGGATATGTGTAGACAGTTCCGCGGACTAGATTATCGTAATCTTTATAGTAGGCTTCTATTCTAAATGTTCTCTCATCGTCTATGTGCTGAAAATTTACAATATAGTGTGTTGCTTTTTCAAATATAAAATTTGTGGTCTGCATTAAAAACTCTTTACCGGGAGTTCCATAGAAATTCCCCCAGGCAAAATTAAACTGATCAAAAATTCCCACCCTGTATGCCAGGGAAATCCGCGGGGCAATATTAGCTTTATTCAGAACTTTGGAATATTCTGTTCTTACACCTGCTCTTGCCGCAAAATTATTTGCAAAAAAGATGTCCGCTTCAACATAACCTGCAGATAGAATTTCATTTAAATTATTACTGAATTCATTAAATGAATTGTCGTAGAGTACGTTTTGTATTTCGCCGCCGAAAGTTAAAAATGAATTCCCGATGAGACCCTTGGTTATTGTCAGCCTTGCCTGAGTCAGCTGTTCAATTTCACCAATCTTGCCAGAATCCAAATCCATTTTATTTTTATCATAACTGTAAGAAGTTCCTAAAAAGATAGTCCAGTCATCATCAATAATATCCCTGTAATTTGCATTTAAATAATAGTTAATGCTTTTCTGGCCGAAAAAATCTTTGAGGGAAGGATTATCCAGATCCTTCATATAAAGGGAAAGATCACCGAAACTTACCGAAGAAAATATTTTCAGCATTCCGGACTTGGAAAATTTCTGCCTGAAATTGAATGAACCGTCGAATCCCCTCGGCGCAGTTTTCCAGTCCGTTCTTTCTTTTTGTATTTTGAAGTAAGGAGCAAGGTTTGAAAAAAAGATTTCAGCCGAGAGCGAAGAATTCTCCCATCTTTGCGAATGGGATCCGCCGAATCCCAGGGGCAGCAAGCTGATTGATGTAAGAGTTTCATCGGCGAGATCCTGCGTTTTAAGGATTAATGCCGATGATAAAGCTTGTCCGTATTGTGCGGAGTACCCGCCGGTGCTGAATATGGTTCCTTTAAATAAAAATGCTGAAAACCTGCCCCGTGAAGGGATATCGGGAACGCTGCTGTAGAAAGGATTTTGAACAACCATTTCATCTATAATAGTTTTTGTTTCCGAAGCCGCACCGCCCCTTACAAATAACCCGTCTTCTTCGCCGATTTGCTGTGTTCCGGGGAGTGTTTCAAGCGCCCCGTATATATCCGCGCTTGCTCCGGCGGTCGTTACAATATCCAGAGGACGCAGGATAACCGCTTTGTTTTCATCGCTGGCTTCAAACGAGCCGGCAGATATAACGATTGTTCCCAATTCCTTTGAATCTTCTTCAAGCTTAATTTCAAGATGGATTTCAGCTCCCTTTAAATTCAATTTTTTTTCTGCCTGCTTATACCCGATAAAACTTACTATCAGAACTGCATCGCCCTTTTCTTGCGTTGAGAAAGAAAATGTTCCGTCCGGAGATGAGGAGGTTCCGTCATAAGTGTCTTTGATATAAATATTTGCTCCGGGGAGCGGAGAATTGCTCTGATCTGTAACCTTTCCGGTGATTTTTGTCTGGCTTAGTAATATAACATGAAAGCTGAATACAAACAGTATGGCATAAATTCTTTTCATATTCTATTTTTTATGGAGCTGATTGAGCAAACATAAATTTTGAGAAATCATATAGGAATCATTAATCGGTGAAAAAAAGAATTTTACCGGTAAATAAAGGAATAAACATGTTCGTGTCTGGGATAAGGATTTATTTACAGCCCGGACTGCAGGATTGTTTCATAATCTTCTTTGTATTTTTTAATTGCATTAAATATCGATTCCGCAATATCAGCCTGACCTTTATCGCTTTTTAAATACTTAGCATCTTCCGCATCGGAAAGGAATCCGGATTCAATTAAAACACCCGGCATCGAGGCACCAACCAAAACATAAAAACCCGCCTGCTTAACTCCCCTTGAAGTTAAAACCGGGTTTTTTGAAAATAGTTCATTCAGGATCCCAGAAAACTTTTCCGAGTATCTCATGTAGGAAGAATGAGCCATGCTGACCAAAATAAAATTTTCGTCGGTAAGCTTCTGATAACGTTCCGGATTTTCCTCAAATTTAATTACGCTGTTCTCCCTTTCCGCGATAGAAACCGCTTCCTGCGTTCTGCCCGGGCGCAGAAGATAAATTTCAAATCCTTCTGCATCCGTATTTTTTTTCGCCGTCGAATTGCAG
>JBLNGL010000158.1:0-5396 GCA_050264735.1 Ignavibacteria bacterium
TTTCATAAAAATATTGCTGCTTATTTAAAAAATTCAGACGCCGTTTCAAAGATAGAAGAAGAGATAAATAATAGGACAACCGATCTAAAGGAGATTTTAAAGCAGAAAATTGACTATAATATGCTTGCCGAATCTTTGCGGAAAGGATTCGAATCCTATTTTAATTTCGCCATTAATTTCGTTGCGACAGATAATTTGGTTTTGAACACCTAACTTTAGGCAATATAAAAATATCTTAAATGATATGAATACCGAACCAAAATTTAAAAGAATTACCACAAAAGCTCTTTCTGTACTTAAGCAGAGAGGAATAAAAATCACCGCTCTTACTGCATATGATTTTATTACGGCAAAGCTTCTTGATCAGACAGGCATTGAAATAATACTTGTGGGGGATTCCCTAAGCAATGTCTTCCAGGGAAACGATACAACATTACCCGTAACAATGGATGAAATGATCTATCATACCAAAGCTGTTATTAAAGGTGTAGATCGCGCAATGGTTGTTGTCGATCTGCCATTCATGTCTTACCAGTTAAGCGTCGACGAGGGATTTCGAAATGCAGGAAGAATCATGAAAGAAACATCAGCAAGCGGAGTGAAGCTGGAAGGGGGTGAAAGAGTTGGGGAAACAATCAGGAAAGTTACGCAGGCTGGAATTCCTGTCATGGGTCATTTGGGCTTAACGCCTCAAAGCATTCATCAGTTCGGCAGCTACCGGGAACGCGGCAGGACTAAAGAAGAAGCGGATGAGATTTTAAAAGATGCTAAAATTATTGAAGAAGCCGGTGCATTTTCAATTGTGCTCGAAAAAATTCCTGCATCGCTTGCTCAACAAATTACTAAATCTTTAACTATCCCCACTATTGGGATCGGAGCAGGTGTACATTGCGACGGCCAAATTCTGGTTACTCCCGATTTGCTCGGGCTTAATATGGATTTTAATCCAAGATTTGTACGGCGTTATGGACAGTTAGCCGAAGGAATCACTAGCGCAGTAAAAAATTATATTGATGATGTCCGTCGAGCTAAATTTCCTGCTGCAGAAGAAAGCTATTGATTCTAATATGGATACAGGCAAAGATCGTTATTTCAAATGCAAATTTATTAAGTTGATTTTTTTCCTCTTTGTTTTAACATTTCATAATGATATTTAAAACGCTATTGCTCCTCTTAATTTTTTATCTTATTACCCGGTACGGATATTCTCAAACTGACTCCGAAGAACTCCTTGAAGATGCCACCATTTCGGGAATCCAGGAAGAGGAAAATTATGTTTGGGTGGCTACTCAGGGACAGGGCATTTACCGCTTTTCGAAAAATGATAATAAGTGGTTTAACTTTTCTACAAATAATGAAAATCTTGATAGTGATCTTTTTTATAATATTGCCGTAAGTAAAGATTACGTATGGTCCGGGGCAACTGACGGTTTATATACCTACGATAAAAAAAGAAACAAATGGCGCAAGAGAAAATTTGCACAGGGCGGTGAATTCGGTAATTGGATTAGAGCTTTGAAGTATGATCAAGAAGAAAATGTACTCTGGATAGGAAGATTCAGAAACTTAACTCGGCTTGATGTTTCCAGGCAGCGGTTTACAGATTTCGATCTTACTAAGGGAAATGATCCGAAAACAAATAACTTTAAAGCCATTGAGATTGACGGCGACAGTCTTGTATGGTTTGGCACCGAAGGAGGGGTTCATATCTTGAATAAAAAAATAGAAGATGGAAACCCCTGGACCTTCATAAGCAATAAAAAAGGATTTAACCAGGAAGGAGATGCCGTTTCTATTTCCGATTTTCTTTTGGAGAGGGAAAATGTATGGATTGGAACGGATGAATTTATTACCTCTCAGATGCCTGGTTTTAATGTCGGAGGAGTTTACCGATTTAACAGGAAACTTAAATGGGATAGAATATCAAAGCAGAATGGGCTTCCTGCCAACGGAATTTTCTCCTTTGAAAGAACGGGAAATAAAATTTGGGCTTCAATATATTCTTTCGATAAAAAAGGAAAGAAAGAATACGGTAAAGGAATTGTTTTAATTGATAGGATCACGGACGAGGTTCTTCCTATAGATTTAAATAATACGGAAATTAATTCATCTACAATTCTCTGCATGCATTTCGATGGCAGCAATATGTGGATCGGAACAGATAATGGATTGTATAGAATTATTGTTGCAAACCAGCTTGCAGAATGGCCGGTGAATAAAGAGGAGCCTGTTACAAAACCGAGAACTAAATTAAAAACTAGAAGATAAAAGAGAAAAATACTTCGGCATTAAAAATTTTTCCTTAAGCCTTCATCCTCAATCCTTTTTCCTCATGGATGAAAAGCCAGCTGCATATTTTCCCTATGCTTATCTCTTCAAAATCATTCCAGAAATCTTTCGTCCTTACATGCATGGAGCTGGAATCTCCGGACACACTTTCGGCTTCATCCATTAAGTCGGAAATTCTTTTCTGCCACTTCAGCATATTGACAGGACGAAGATCCAGCCATCCTTCCGATGACCATCTTTCTATATTTTCAGGTGTAATATCAAGAGCATTTTCACCCCGGTAAGGAGGGATTTTAATTAGGCTTCCCCTAAGCAGTTTATCTCCTTCGGGCAGCAGTATCGGGATTCCTATGGAAAGTATTTCATTCCTTAGTTTGGAATCATCTGTAATGATTTGAAAAGCTTTCTCGGATAATTCATCAGGGTTTAGTCTAAGAATTTCTTTCATATTTCTGCAGAACAGGGAAATTAAGTGAATTTCAAAGAGCAGTTTTGACAATCTGGGTGGACCAAGCAGTTCAAAAGCAATGGAGTGAATATTATTCTTTTTCTCCAGCTGAGATAATTTTTGTACTGCCATATGCTGCATATATCCTGCCCGGTAACTAGGTTCCATTGTTGCATGATCCAGTGCATTAATTATATCATGCCCGGTATTTCCTCCGCGAATTTCATAAATAACCACCTCCGCAATTTCTTCGGGCGTTACAAACTCCATCTGTTTTTGGGCAGTAATTGTTTCAAATTCTCCTTTAGAAAAAATTCCGTTCTCTCCGGTATCTATAAATACCGATTTTAAAGTTTCGCCTGAAGTTCTGTACTGTTTATCGCCGCAGATAATAAATTTTCCGCTTAATGGGATTGCCTCAGATACAGATATGTCGCTCAATTCAATCGGTCTTCCTTTTCTTTTTATCTCGCCGAATTCTATCCTCTTCCATGCAATTGCCGCAGTAGGTTTAATTTCCTTTGTTATCGGTCCTTCGGGTGTTCTTCCCATCAGGAATAACAATAAGGTGTGAGCACCTGCAATTGCAGATTTGCTCAGCAGAACTCTAGAAGGTTTTTCTTCGCTGTGAGTGTAAGGAATATTAAGACCCATTCCGCCGGTTCCGCTTGTCCCGATTTTGACATAAATTCTTGTACCGCATCTGCTCATGGAATTATAGAGAAGCTGAATATGCCTTATCAGCTGAGGAACGTACATTGTGCATATCAAATGTTCTACATCGTCTACTAGCTGTCGGTATGCAGATTTATTCTTAATCGAATTTAAAACTGTTCTGCATGAAGTATAAATATCCTGATAAGCAATTGCGGTTGCAGTATTTATGCAGTCGATTATAATTGTGGGTTTAAATTCATTCAACAGGCTATATATTGCAGAATTTTCGAGAACCTCGTTTGTAAGTTCTTCAACAATATCATTCATTAGTATCTTTCTTTTCTCCGGGTCCGACAGAATTTCCGAGCGGCCGTGGTTTCTATACTGGTCCCTGACAAAAATATCGCCGCCCCATGCGACAAAAAACCCTTTCTCTTTTTCTTTAAATTCATTTTCAAGATTCGCAACGGCGGTCTCAGCATCGGAAAGAAACAAAGAAGTGATAATAATTTTTCCGGGATTTTCATAAACAAGTTTCCTTGCGACTGCGCTGCCAACCAACCCGAATCCCCCAAGTACTAAAACGGTTTTTCCCTGAATATCCATTATAGTTCCCGCTAAAAAATTTTACTTATTTATTTGGAAGTAAATTAAGCTAAAGTTCATCATGAGGCAACTTTTTAATAACAGCTGGCTCAGCTTATTCCGCTTAGATAAAAAATCATGAAAAATATTTATGTTGAAGGAATTTTATGCACGGTTCAACTTAAATTCTTTAATTATGAATTTTATAAAACTGTGTTGGAAACTACAATTTAAAATTGAAAGATTAGTTTTAAGTTTTTATTCCCTTACTTGATGCCTAATACACAAAATTTTGAACCTCTGGCATGCAACTTGGAATTTCATCTTTTGATTATATAGAAAAAATAAAATTGAACTGATTCCGGAAGATAAAAGAAGAGTTTGATTAAAATGAGAGCGATGATTTATGATAAGAATGAGCTAATTAAGCTTCAGTTGAGCTGAGCAGGAATCTATCTTCCGGGATCTGAATTTATAAACAAAGAATAAATTAATTTTGTCCCTTGTAATAAAATCCCTCCTAAGAAAAATGGCGTTTGAGAATTTTAATTTCAAGCGCCATTTCTCCTTTATATCATTTCGATTAGTTGTTTTAAAAATCGGGCAGGCATAAAGAGGATTAAATATGAATAGAAAAATTACAGTTTTCTTTTTGATTTTATCTGCCGCTGCTTATTCTCAGATCTCTTTAACCGGTATAGGCAAATACAGTCAGGATTTTAACTCTTTGACTGATACAGGTACTTCAGCAGCTGTCCCCGCAGGATGGTTTTTTAATGAAGAAGGGAATAATGCAGATTCATTGTATAGTGCCGGCATAGGATCGGATAATTCGGGCGATACTTACAGCTTTGGTCCGGATGGCGGAACCGACCGTGCCTTGGGAACACTTCGGGACAATAATTTAACATCTATGATCGGAGCTCAATTCATAAATAATACCGGAAGTGAAATTACTCAGCTGCCGGTTTCTTACACGGGGGAACAGTGGAGAAGAGGATTTAATGTAGGAACAGATCGTTTGGATTTTCAAATCAGCACCGATGCTTCGGGCATAAATTCAGGCACATGGACAAATATTGATAATCTTGATTTTGCAAGTCAAAATTTATTGTTAATCGGCGGTGCTGTGGACGGAAATCTTTCCACAAACCGGGAAGACATCGTTTATACAATTACCAATTTAAATATTGCAGACGGCCAAACATTCTGGATCAGATGGATTGATTTTAATTTAACCGGCATCAGTAACACCGACGACGGCCTCTCGATCGATGATTTTTCCATTGATCAGACAGCTTTACCGGTCGAACTCGTTTCTTTTACCGGTTCGTTAATAAAGAATTTAATACGATTGAAGTGGCAAACTGCAACCGAAGTCGACAATTATGGTTTTGAAATTGAAAGAAGCAGAGCA
>JBLNGL010000159.1:0-3868 GCA_050264735.1 Ignavibacteria bacterium
ATTATGGGTAACGCAGGTATTTCACTATAAAAAATTTTATTCCCGTCCACCAGAATAAGATCCGGCTTTACCCCCAGTCTCTTTACCGAAATGGACATTGCCAGGAGGGAGGCCTGTAAAATATTAATCTGATCAATCTTTGTATGCGGAACAGCCGCGACAGAATATGAAATGCATTTCTGCAGTATCCTGGGTAAAAGTTTTTCTCTTTCCTTTTCAGTTAAAAGTTTTGAATCCCTTACCCCTTTTACATAAGCTTTGGCAGGAAAAATTACGGAAGCTGCAACCACCGGTCCTGCCAGCGGACCTCTGCCTGCTTCATCTGTGCCGGCTACCAATTTTATTATATCCAAGAGATACGAGTTGTCAAATGCTATCATTTTCCGAAATAAATTGCAGCTAAACCAAAAGCCATATCTAATTTTAGAATATTGCTTAACTTATGCAAGCTTTTTAAAGAAAGATTTTCGTTTAAAGATTTTATAAAATAAATGAGAACCGGATTAATTATTACTGCAGCAATAATTGTAAATTCTATTTTATAAATTTTTAATACGAACGGAATAAAAGTTGAAACTATCAAAGCCCCGGTTATACAATTGATTAATAATATTGTATTTGAAATTCCGTATTTACCGGGGAACGTTAAAACCCTGCCTTTTTTATCTCCTTCGAGATCTTCAATATCTTTAATTAATTCTCTTGTCAGATTAATTAAAAATGCGAAGATTGCCGGGAAGACCGTGTTACTAATATTATTAACTGCAATACCTCCGTATACAAAAGCTAAACCCGTCAGAAAAGCAATAAGGAAATTTCCAACTAAAGTAATTTTTTTCAATTTATATGAGTACAAAAACAGCAGGCTTGAAGCTGTTAAAACAATAAGGAGTGCGAATATGTTTACAAGGCAGGAGAGAGCAAGGCTTGCCAGAAATAAAAAAAAATAAATTACCGCCGCTTCATTACGCTTGATTATACCGCTTGCCAATGGTCTGACCGGACGATTAATCTTATCTATATTGACATCGAAGTAGTCATTAATTACGTAGCCCGCCGAAGCTGTAAACGCGGCGGAGAGAGCAGCAAAAAATATTATTTTAATTTGTCCCGGAAACCGGAAAAAAGCATCGGCTTCGGATGAAATTAAAGCTGCTACTATTACTGACAAAAATGTAATCAGGAAATTCAAGGGGCGAATTAATTTTATTAGTGCCGAGAGTTTTCCGTTAATGTACATTGTAATAATAGTATCTTAAAAATCCTGATAATAAAAAAAGCTTCATATCAATTATAATAAATTGCGGAATGTGATGAGCGATAAACTTATTAAAAATAACTTTTTTTTATTTTTTACTATAATTTATTTCTTCCCTTTTTTATCACCAGGTAGGAGATCTTATGAAAAATAGTTATAAAGTTACTTTTCTTTCATTGATATTTTTGTCGGCATGTTTTGTCTATGGACAGAAAATGGCTCCCCCCGCTTCACCATTTATTTCCGATTTATTAGCCGAAATGGATTATGTGCAGAATCATGTAATTCAGCTTGCCGAGGCAATGCCGCAGGAAAAATACTCTTGGCGGCCTTCTGAAGAGGTGCGTTCTGTAAGCGAAGTCTTTATGCATATCGGCGGCGGAGACTATTTCCTTTTATCTATGATCGGCGGATCGATGCCGCCGGAATTTAAGCCTGAAATGGAAAAGACCATAACCGGTAAAACCGAAATAAAAGCATTTTTAAAAAAGTCGTTTGAGGATGCAAAAAATTTTATCTCGCAAATAAAGGAGGAAGATTTAGATAAGCCTGTTGACTTTTTCGGAAATAAAACAAATGAAAGGAGAATACTCATGCTTGTCTTAAGTCATAACCATGAGCACTTAGGACAATCTATCGCTTATGCGAGGATGAATGGAGTTGTTCCCCCATGGTCCCAGAAGAAGTAAAAATTATCCTTTATTAGATGCTTGAGAGTTAATTATAATTAAATCAGAAGCCCCGCTCATTAAAAAAGCGGGGTTCAATAATTATACCGATTAAAATTCATTTATAATTCCGAAATGAATTTTCCCGTCACTGAATGAATCCCCTTTAGCCAAAGCAAAGCTTACACCCAAAACACCCAGCGAAGTTTCCAAATTTAATCCTAAACCGTAACCGATTTTAAATCCTTCGCTTTTACTGACATTCCTGGAAGGATCTTCCGGCCTGTAGTAATAACCTGTATCAAAAAATACAAATCCAAATGTCCGCCGGGACAGTAGAAGTCTGTACTCAAGGTTAGTCCATCCTATTCTGGAGCCTAAGAACTGATCTTCCCTGTAGCCGCGAAGGGATAAAGCGCCTCCCAGCCTGAATAAATCGCTTTGTTCAAAAAAATTTCCCTTCAGCTCTCTCCCATTTAAACCTAATGCAATAACCTGTCTTTTCAAGATCTGGTAAAAGCCGAAAAAGCTTAAAGAAAATCTCTGCAGGTTAATATTGGTCTCTAAATCCGGAGATAAAAATTGAGAGGGACCGTTTATTATTTTTCTGCTGAATGAGTATGAATTCAGAAAAAGGAGGCCTTCCGTCGGTGAGTATGGATCATCGCGGTTATCAATTTTAAGGTTTATCCCGGTAGAAATTGAGCTTGAATTATAAACAGTAAAAAAAGTGCTTTCACTTGGTATGACTGATTCCGTCGAAATAAAAACAGAAGCCGAGATATCTTCCGAAGCAAGATACTCAATTGCACCTTCTAATTTTCTCTGGACATATGTGCTGTCCTGCTTTCTTTGATACAAACCTCCGCTGATATTAAAAGGATAGTCGAAAATCCAGGGTTCCAGGTATTTCAGTTCTAGTTCCTGTGAATACTTATTTAGCTGCTGCCATCTTATTGCCGCGGCTCTTCCTGTTCCGAACAAATTGCGCAAGCTTACATTTACAAGTCCTGTTAAAGAACTCTTCTCTCCCGCACTGCTGCCGGGGATATAACCGATTATTCCGTCAAAATTGTTGGTTTGTTTCTCTTTTAATTTTATAAGCAGGACACCTTTATTCTGTGAATTCAAAAAATACTGGGGATTTTCGACCGGCTCAAAAAACCTGAGACGGTTCAGTCTTTTGGGCAGCTCTTCTATTTTTTCCTGAGAGTAATCATCTCCCAAATTCAGCCTTAGCTCTCTAACGATCACGTAATCTTTTGTTGAAGTATTCCCTTCGATTTCAACTTTATCAATTTTACTTTTCAGTCCGTAGTCAATTTTAAGGTAAATATCTGCTAAATTTTCACCGGCGGAAGTATGCTTAAAAAAATATATAGATGAAACCCGGACTTTTGCAAACGGATGACCGTTATTTTCAAAATAATTCAGAAATTCCGAAATATTTTCTTCCAAATCATTCCTGTCGAAAATCCGGCCTTCCAATAGGTTAAACTGATTCAGCAGCCGCTGAGTCAGAATTGAATCATTATCTTCAAAATTAATTTTATTAATGAAGGTAGGATCATTTTCTTTTACAGACAGGATAATTTTTATTTTCTGCGAATCGGTTTTCCCAAAGGTTTGATCAAATAAAAATTCAACCGATGAATTTTCAAAAGAACTGCTGAAGTATCCGCGTTCGCTTAGTGCGGAGGCCAGCTTTGATTTAGCGGAATCAAGCATTGCATTGAAATAGGATGAGCCGGTGCTGATCCCGCTCCATTGAACCAATTCACTGCTGCTGAATATTTTGTTATTAATTACTTCTACCGATTCAATAGTTTGAGGTAAAACTGCAGGTGCAGAAAAAAGGAGTATAGAAATGAAATATTTAAATTGGGGATGTGTCAATTGCTTTAATTTTTTTCCCGATAGAAGTAATTTTTAAATTCTTTTT
>JBLNGL010000160.1:0-5719 GCA_050264735.1 Ignavibacteria bacterium
CAGCTGAAGTATCAGCTGGGTACTCTTGATTATTCGAAATATGAACAAAAATAAAGTTTACTTAAAAAAGGAGAATATTTAAAATGGCTAATGGGAGAAAGAAAGGTTCAAAAAAGAAAATATATATTTTCAGCGCAATCGGAGTAGTGGTGGTTGCACTTGTGCTGATAGCATTGCTCGGGGGGAGTAAAGAAGAGATTATCGCGGTTCAAACTGAAAAAGTAATGAAACGGGATATTACTCAGACCGTGTCTGCTACCGGTAAAATTGAATCCGAATTTAAAGTCACTATTACTCCTGAAGTAACAGGAGAAATTGTAATCCTGCCGATTAAAGACGGCCAAGAAGTCTCAAAAGGACAGCTTTTAATCCAGATAAAAGGAGATCTTTACGTTGCCCAGAAAGACAGAGCCGAAGCGAACCTTCAATCGGCTGAAGCGAATCTTGCCATGAGAAAAGCAGAGCTTGATAAAGCTACTACTGATCTTCAAAGAGTAAAAGAGCTTCACAACAAAAATTTGTCAAGTGATGCCGAGCATGAAGCGGCAAACAGCACCTATCTCTCCGGCAAAGCTATGTATGAATCGGCTGAGGCTAATGTCCTTCAATCCAAAGCTTCATTGAAGGAAATTGTTGAAGGATTGAATAAAACTACAATTTATTCTCCTATGAAGGGAACCATTACCCAGTTAAATGTAGAACTCGGTGAGAGAGTATTCGGTGCCGGTTTTACTCAGGGCACGGATATAATGACTGTTTCCGATCTCAATAATATGGAAGCTAGAGTTGAAGTTGATGAAAATGATGTTGTGCTGATTTCAATAGGTGATACAGCAAGAGTAAAAATCGATGCATTTCAAGACAGAGTATTTAAAGGCATCGTTAAGCAGATTGGAAACAGCGCCCAGACACAGGGTTTAGGTACTCAGGAAGAAGTAGTAAACTTTGAAGTAAGAATAAAATTAATAGATCTTGATGAGCAGCTCAGGCCAGGTATGTCCTGCACAGCCGATATTGAAACAGAAACAGTTGAAAATGTTTTAAGTATACCCATACAAAGCGTGACGGCAAGGTCCGATTTTTCGGAACCAAAACCTGAAGGAAACGGAATTGTTGCGGTTACTAACGATGAGAAGAAAAAAAGTAAAATTCAGGAAATTGTATTTGTCGTTGATAAAGGTAAAGCAAAAAAGGCTAATGTTACAACCGGGATAAGCGATGACGATTACATCCAAATAAAGGAAGGACTAAAAGGAAGTGAAGATGTTGTAACCGGCAGCTACACTGCAATTTCAAAAGAGCTGAATGACGGATCAACGGTACGAGTTGAAGAAAAAAATGCTCAAAAGCAGAATGCTTCCAATTAAAGGGAATAACATAATGAATATTATTAATATCGAACATATAGCAAAAGTTTACCAGGTCGGCTCCGAAGAAGTACATGCTCTTAGTGATGTTTCATTGCGGATCGATAAAAATGAATATGTGGCAATTATGGGTCCTTCCGGTTCGGGTAAATCAACATTAATGAACATGCTCGGCTGTCTTGATACGCCTACATCCGGTAAATATGATTTCAAGGGTGTAAGCGTGAGCGATATGACGGATAACCAGCTTGCTGCAATTAGAAACCGGGAAATCGGGTTTGTATTTCAAACATTTAACTTGCTGGCACGGTCCGATGCGCTTCATAATGTTGAACTCCCGTTAATTTATGCCGGGATTTCTTCCCATGAAAGGAAAGAAAGAGCACTTTCAGCATTGACTGATGTGGGTCTTAAAGACAGAGTTCATCACAAGCCGAATGAGCTTTCCGGCGGTCAAAGGCAGAGAGTTGCCATTGCACGTGCATTGGTTACAAACCCGGCAATAATTCTTGCGGACGAACCGACGGGTAATTTGGATTCTAAAACCGGTGAAGAAATTATGGCTGTACTTCATGAAATTCATCAAAAGGGAAATACAATTATTCTGGTTACCCATGAGGAATATATTGCAGAACATGCAGCCAGAATTATCCGCCTTAGAGACGGTCTTATTGAGAAAGATGAAGTGGTTATCAATAGAAAAGCTCCTAAATTAAAAGAAGCTGTAAACTAAAATTTTATTTGTGAGGCTACATGAATAACTTTCTTTTTGAACTTCGTGAAAGCATGGTAATTGCCTTAAGAGCTATTAAGGCGAATAAGGTCAGGTCGATTCTTACTATGCTCGGAATTATTATAGGAATTGCGGCAGTTGTTACAATGAGCACTGCTATTAAAGGAATAGATAATTCGTTTCAAAGCGGAATCAGCTCTCTTGGAACCGATGTTCTTTATGTGGATAAATGGGCCTGGTTTTCTAACGAAGAATGGTGGAAACTCCGGAACCGCAAAAACATTACTATGGCTGAATATGAAAAGTTCAGAGAGCTGGCTAAGCTTCCCATCGCCAGCGCTCCGGATACTAAAACAAATCAAACCGTAAAGTACGGCGATAGACGAGTTGAGGGGGTTTTTATTCATGGTTCCATTTCCGAATATATCCGGACTGTAAATTTTGATTTTAGTCAAGGCAGGTTTTATTCCGATATAGAAAGCAACAGTTCAAGGGATGTAGTAGTGATCGGAAGTGAAATAGCAAAGAGCCTTTTCCCGAGGGGAGATGCTTTGGATAAAACCATAAAAATAGGTCCCGTCAATTTTAAAGTAGTCGGCGTTCTGGCCGAACAGGGCAGCTTTATACTTGGACCTTGGAATCCTGATAATCTTGTCTATGTTCCTATTGGGGCTATATTTAAGCATTTTACAAATGAAGCTTGGAATAGTCTTACTTTCAATATCAGAGCACCAAATCCTGCCATGGTTGAAGAAACCAGAAATGAGATTGAAGGAGTAATGCGGAAAGTAAGAGGATTGACTCCCGGGGAGGAAAATGATTTTTCAATAAACCAGCAGGAAGGATTGATAAATAATTACAACCAGGTTGTCGGAGTAATTCAAATAGCCGGATTATTCATTACCGGGTTATCATTATTTGTCGGGGCAATCGGTATAATGAATATTATGTTTGTTTCCGTAAAAGAAAGAACAAAGGAGATCGGCATAAGGAAAGCAATCGGAGCAAAAAGAAGAACAATACTCGGCCAGTTTCTGCTTGAATCTTCTACAATTTGCCTTATGGGAGGCTTTATAGGTTTTCTACTTGCAGTGCTGCTGAGCATGATGATAAATCAGTTTATCCCGACTGCCGTTCAATATAATGCCGTTATTATTGCGATAATAATTTCACTTATTACAGGTGTTCTTGCAGGATTTGCTCCTGCTTATACAGCTGCCAAAATGGATCCTGTTGAAGCATTGAGATATGAATAAATTAATTGCGGATTTCGAATTGCGGATTTCGAATTTAAAAAAAATAACATCCGGCTTTTGTCACTAAATCCGAAATTCGAAATCCTCAGCCAAAAGCTGATGAGCCTTAGGCTCAGAAATCCAAAATCCATCGGGATTACGAGGTGTATATGAATTTATCAGAAATTGCTTCGGTTTCTTTTCAGTCTATTTTAAGTAATAAGCTTAGAACTGCACTTACTTTACTCGGAATAGTAGTAGGGATTTTTTCAATAATCGTAATAATGACCGTAATTACGATGCTTCAAAGCAGTATTGAAAATGGCCTGGCCATGCTTAGTAAAAATACTTTCCAGATTCAAAAATTTCCCGCGCTTCAGACAGGCGGACCTGGCATGCGGTTGAAATACAGGAATAGGAAAGATCTTACCCTGGAAGAATATAATAAACTCACAAATATGCTGACTCAGGCGAAATACATCGGTGCCGAGCAATGGGAATTCGGCAAAATTATTAAATTCAGAAATGTTGAAACGAATCCCAATATTATGGTTGCCGGAGTTACAACCGATGCAATGAGAACAAATAACTGGAATGTTAAATACGGTAGAGATTTTAGGCAGTTTGATATCACTTATTCGAATGATGTTTGTATTCTTGGTTCCGACGTGGTAGATAAATTGTTTCCTGGTATTGATCCTGTCGGACAGATTGTTAGAGTTGATGGACATCCGCTTTCAATAATCGGAATACTCGAATCGCAGCCTTCTCTTTTCGGCGACAGCAGGGATAACTTCGTTGTAATGCCCATACCCACCTTTCAATCATTTTATGGAAGAAGAACCCGGAGCGTCAATATTACGGTAATGTCTTATTCAAGCTCCGATTATAATAATGTAATTGAAGCAGCTGTCGGGCATATGAGAAAAATCCGGAAGGTAGATCCCGGGGAAGACAATGATTTTGATATTTTCAGCAATGAGTCTTTAATCGGACAGGTTAATGATATTACCGGGCCTATTAAGATCGGCGCTATTGTGGTTTCTATTATTGCACTGCTGGCTGCAGGAGTGGGGATCATGAATATCATGCTGGTTTCTGTAACCGAAAGAACAAGGGAAATCGGGATCAGAAAGGCAGTCGGTGCGCGGAAGAGTAATATTCTAACTCAATTTCTTCTGGAAGCAATTGCTCTATGCATAGTCGGCGGAATTATCGGAATTGTATTGGGAGTGGGAATAGGCAATTTTGCAGGGAGCTTTTTAAATGCGCAAGCGGCAATTCCTGTTGATTGGGTTATTATCGGTATTATGCTTTGTGTATTTGTAGGGGTAATTTTCGGGACATATCCTGCTTATAAAGCGGCAAACCTGGATCCTATTGAGGCTTTGAGATATGAATGATGAAAATTTTTAATTATTTTTTTCTTCAATTTTATTACAGAATTATTAACTTATAATTGATTTTTAAAATTATTCCTTAGGGGATAGAATGTATTTAATTCAAATTTTTTTAGTTGCTCTGCAATCCCTCAAATCCAACCGTTTAAGAACCTTACTAACAGTTCTAGGCGTAGTAGTCGGAATTTTTTCTATAATCGTCATAATGACAATCATTACTATGCTGCAGAATAGTATTGAGGGGGGTCTTCAATTTTTAAGTAAAAACACTTTTGAAATCCGTAAATGGCCTGCCATACATACCCATGATCCTAATGAAATGAAAAAAATCCGGAATAGAAAAGACATTACTCTCGATGAATTCTACCGTTTCCAGGAGATGATGAAGGATGCTAAAGTTTTAGGAGCTTTTCAGGGGAACGGCGGAAAAATAATTAAATTCGGCAGCAATGAGACAAATCCGAATATTTATATTGTAGGTGTTACTCAAGGCGTTTACCGCACCTTGAATCTGGAAATAGATGAAGGAAGGGAATTCAGGAATAATGATATTGAATATTCTGAAAACGTGGTTGTGCTCGGATATTATGTAGTTGAAAAACTCTTTTACAACATCGATCCTATCGGGAAAACAGTCAAAGTAGACGGAAAACCTTTCAGGGTAATAGGCACAATTAAAAAGAGGCCTGAATTTTTCGGTCAATCGCAGGATACTTATGCGGTAATCCCTATTACTACTTTTCAATCTATGTACGGGAAAAGATCTTCTAGTGTGGATATAACTGTTATGACTAGCAGCAGAGAAGATTATTTTTCAACTATTGAATCAGCAATTGGACATATGAGAACAATCAGAAAGGTAAAACCGGGCGAAGACAATGATTTTGATATATTCAGCAATGAATCGGTAATCGGGCAAATTAATGATATTACTTCAGGAATTAGGATCGGTGCTTTGGTCGTATCGATTATCGCTCTGCTGGC
>JBLNGL010000161.1:0-5988 GCA_050264735.1 Ignavibacteria bacterium
CTGTTAAGCACCATTAAATAATCTCCCGAAGAAGCCAAAATACCTTTATTAAATGCATCCGAAATGCCATCGTCATTCTCATTGATTACGATACCATCGTAACTCTTTAAAAAATTTAATGTTGATTTACAGTTGCCGCAATTAACTACGATCGATTCCACCGGAAGTTCTGGTGAAATGGAATTAAGTGTCTCAATTAGCTGCTTATAATTTTTGCATGTTAGTGTAATTAATGATACCATGTCACTTCAATATTGTAATGATTTTTTAGTTACATAAATTCCCCGCGGATTAATGCAAGATATAGGACTGATATTGGTTTTAGGTTGCAGAAGATCATTACAAAAATGAATAAATTCATTTATGTGATACAATTCATACGTATCAATCGACAAAATCTAAAGATTGATTACTGCTGTGCTTCAGGCTGTCTGTGACATCTATAAATTTATACGGAAACTTACTGATATTAAAATAGCTTCTATCTTCGAGCAAAGGGTAATTTGCTTTAAAATATTTATTAAAAAGAAGCCTGAAAGTATTTACAGGCGTTACAGTTCTGTAGAAGATTTTTTTTTCATTTCCCGGGAGGTAAATGGCGTTAAAAATATTTATGCGTGCTTCAACAGTAGTTTTCATCGTTATATTTTCACCCAAATATCTCGGGCCGTGATCCGATTGAATAATAATCACCGAAGGACGTTTTGATTCAGATAAGATTTTTGCTATGGCATTTTCTAGAGACCTGTTAACGAAGATTACCTGATCAATATATTTATCTTTCTGGGTCCAGGGATCATCCCAGGTAGTGAGGGTAAGGCTTCCGAACATTGGTTCAGCTTCCGGGCCGAAAACATACGGCGGATGGGGAGGAAGAATATGAACAAATGCAAAGAAAGGATTTTCGGTTTTTTGCTGAACTGACCTAAGTTCTGAAAATGCGTTAAGTACTTTTTCCCTGTAAAAGTAGGCAAAATTAATGTATTTATTAAAGGCCCTCAATAAGGTTTGGTCTATTATTATAGTATGGAATTCGTCGGCCAAAAAACTTCCGCAATGGATATTCCGGTCAGCCGATTGAATATGCTGTGGCTGAGTAATATTAGAACTGATGCAAACAGTTTTATATCCTTCTAAATTGAAGACTTTCATTACATTATTCTCTTGTATCTTCTTATCCAGCAGCGGTATATTCATTGAATTGTTGGGAAGGTGGATCATGTTCAATGAAGAAGCTAACGACAGCATTGTGGTTGAATAATTACACCTGCTTTCATGGGCAATATAAAAACCTTTTTTAGTCAAGAATGCCTCAAACTCACGATTGTCAAAACCATATAATTTCTTTAAAATGCCTGAGCTGCCATATCCGTCCAGTATGATATAATAAATGTTCGGCAGCCTGGATTTATCAAAATCACCCGCCTTTGAATGAATGAAGCTTAATACTGAATTATCTGAAGAATAAGACTTTTTAATGCTGTGGGTAAAAACATTAATAGAGATAATCAGAATCATTGTAATTGAAGCAATGTTTAATATCTCTGTTAGATTTTCAAGATAGCTGAATTTTTTATTCAGCTTTATTAATAAAAAGATTCCCGCTGCAAGAATCAGCACCCAGGCAATAAAAACAAATTTTTCTCTCCCTATTAAAAATCCTCCTATAGAAAAACCTTTTACAAACATGAAAAAGCTTCCATAGGAAAAGAACATTGCAAGGGAAAATGTTAAAATAACTCCCTTCAGCTTTCCATCTTTTATAAAAATCCCAAGCAGTAGGTAAGTTAAAGCAATTACAGCAAGCATCACTGCTGACGGAAGAATAACATTAGAAAACTGTGCTTCGTCCAGATTATGAGCATACAGAAACAATATTGGAATAACTGCAAATAAAAACGGATGAATTACAGGTAATTTCTTCATCATCAATAATTTATTAAATAATCAGTTTGAAATTTTCTGCATCAGGTATAATACTCTTTCGGAGTGGGCAATCCTGCATGAAGAGAGGATTATAAAATATTTTTTGAATTCTTCCTCGAATGCTTCTTTCGTATAATTGGGGAAGATATCTTCCCTGGTTAATAAAAGCCGCTGAACTTGAGAATCATTTTTAGGAACGAACTCAATAATCAGGGAATTACACATCTTATTGAAAAAATGTGCAATCCTTGCCAAGGGCAGATTATTTGAAATTGCCAAATGATGAATTAATGCAAGCGCAAGAGCAGTATCGGCCGGTTTGCGTTTGCGGAGCGACATTCTTTCACGGTTTTCCCAGCCGATATTTGGGCTTGGATTTGTCAAGTCGAGCAGAAGAGGGAGAATATTATTTTCATTATCTCCTGATGATTTAAGATAATTTTTCTCTACTGCAGCAGGATCAATATCAAACGATAAAGTATTAATTCCTTTATCGCTTGCAATCCGGCTGAATGAACCGTCATTGGCGCCGAAGTCCCATACATTCAGAGGATTAATTTTATCCAGAAATTCCGAAACTAACTGCCTCTTGTGGCTTAATGCTTCAGCCGTATAATTTGTATCTTCATAATAATTTCCCCATTCAGTACCTTCAGGTTTCCACTCAAGTTTTTTCACGGCAGATTCAAGACTATCGATTATCCCCAAGAAAGAAACTCTGCTGATTCTCCTGCTGTTCTTCTTCAGCGATTTACCTGCATAAATTTTCTGCGACTTGGCATGCAGATGAATGTGCATGAGCAATGAAAACGATAAACGGGTTCTGAAAGGAAGAAGTCTGCTGGCAAGATCCAAAGGAATACCGTCTATATAAATTCTTAATAGCTGGTTAAGCCTGATATCTGTAAAAGACATCAGCGCCAGCGGAGCAAGAAAGTGCTGACAAAACTGCCTGTAAGCTACCCACGGTTCTCCTTCGCTGTATTTTTCAAAAGAAAGGGTATCAATAAGAACAGGCTTTCCCTTCCTGAACTGTATATTGTATGCACTGCAGTCTTTTAAAGACATCTCATAGTGCATAGCTTCCTTTTGAATCTGCAGCGTAGTTAAAGCAGCATCTTTTAACTGGCTGAAACACCACTCATACGGATAAGATATGAAGGGAATCAATTCCGGTTTAATTATCTTATATGCCTTTTCAGGCAGGATACTTTCACTCTCCTCATTGTGCGGGATTAAAAGATTTTGATCTGTAAGAGTTTTGTAGAGACCTGAATTAATGAGGTGATCGAAATTTTTCCTGTATATAAAATTAACCTGGCGGTAGATTAAGCCGTCACGGGTGAATAGAAATCCGCTTGGATCTCTAAAAGAGCTTGGCAGCCCCCTTTCCGCAATCATTTTTGTGCTTAGGTTTTATGGGAGAAGAAAGATTTGATTTTCATCCAATACTTCCTGAAAACAAAGGATATTCCAATAAAAAAGGCAATCAAAAGCTGAAAGATTAAGCTGCCCGTACCCGGATCTATGTAGGCAAATATTAAATTTTTCATATCTCTCTCTCATCAATATTTTACTCATCAAAGCTTCTTTGTTCATATACTTTTATTTTAAGCTCTTCGATATGCTTAAAAAATTTAGGACTACAAAGAAACTTTCGCAGTTTAGAAGCAAAAATATGCTGAGGAAAAAAATAAAAAATTGATCTCCTACACTATATGACGCAAAACATATAGCTCAAATCCGGAATCAGCTGAAATTAATATCAAATTTTCGGAAAAAACCGGTTGTAAAAATGGCGACAATAAATAGAATGAATGTAATGGGCATAGCATACCAATCGGATACATTCAAGTAAGTAATTACCAGATCCGCTAGAAATGCGATGCTGAAAGCTATCATAAACTCTTTAAAAGCATTCATTAAGCGGTAAAAAAGATTATGTACCTTTTTATACAACACATAAGCAAAAGATAAATTTAAAACAAACTCGGAAACCATAAGGGCAACCACGGCACCCTTTGCCCCCATCATTGGTATCAATATAAAATCCATTGCCAAGTTGACAGCTAAGGCTGATGAATAGCATTTAATCCGCTCAAAGTGCAGACTAGACGCGAGGAATAAACGGTGGAAACCCGTGCTAATCGCAAAAAAGAAAATTACTATAGCGAAATACTTCACGAGTATGATCGAATCTATGAATTTTTTCCCGAGCAGCGGCACAATAACAATTGGAAAAATATAATATAAAACCCATAGAAGAACGGATGCTATAATAAAAACCGCTCTAAAATATTTTTCAGCGGAATCTTCATATTTTTCATAATTCTGGTTGTAGTATCTGCTTAGCAGCGGAAATACTGAAAAGCAGAATAGAGCAATCGGCATTAATCCGACATCTAATATTTTTTGAGCTGGTGCATATATTCCTGCAGCTGTGCTCCCCATTAGAAATGTAACAATAATAATTCCTGCTCTGACATAGATAGGATATATAAGCAGAGATGCGGAAAAAGGCCAGATATTTTTTAAAAGAGCGATAGAATCCTTCCAGCTGTAATTTAGCTTAAAAACCCCGTTATAGTTGATAAGGGATTTGAAAGCGACTATAAGTAATAGTATCCCAAAAAATGCATAAGGAAGAATTGCAATATGGATCGGCATTTTGGAAAATATAATAATAATTACTGTTGCTCCTACATTCAGCAGACGAAGGAGCAATTCCGATAAAGCAGGGAAGATCATATTGCCCTGCGCATTGGATGGTATAAAGAATGTTTTTGAGAAAGCCAGGAAGATTAAGTTAGCCAGGATGGAGAATATTACGAGATTACTAGAGAGTGAATAGTCAGTAAATAAAAGAAAGAGTATGAACAGAACAAAGACTAAAACAAGCAGAATTAATTGAACCGAAACTATTTTACCAATCAACAGTTTCCTTTCATCCTGTTGTATATGCGAACTTTCCCTTATTCCGAAATCATCGAATCCAAAATTGATCATGTAATATGCAATTAAAGCAACCGAGAATCCGAATGCATAAATCCCGATTCCTTCCGGACCGTAATACCTGGATAAAACAATATAAAGAACAAGCCCGCTTAAATCACTCATACCCTGCATTACCGTCAGCCAGCTTGCATTGAACAATACTTTTTTATAAGGCTTGGTTGTGTTCATGAATGTTTAATTAATGCCGAAAATTTATCTGGGTGAAGTACCATTTTTATAAACTCCTTCAAATAATTCAAGGGTATTTCTAACGCATTTATCCCAATCAAAAAGCTTCGACCTTTCCAATCCTTTTTTTGAAAGGTTATTTTTTACATCATCTGAATTTAATACCTTTAAGACGGCTTCGGCAATTTCCCGAGGATTGGAGGGATCAACGAAGAATGCTGCTTCCCCGGCAATTTCTCTTAAACCATTGGCATCCGAAGTGACAATCGGGGTACCGCAGGCCATCGCTTCAGTAATGGGTATCGGGAATGCTTCAACATTGGAGGGATATAAGTACATCTCGGCCATTGAATATATTGCAGGCAGGTCTTCCTGTTCGATCCATCCCGGAAAAATTATGCTATTCAGATATTCTTTTTTCGGAAGGTTTAAATCCTCAACATATTTACTGCAGTTTTTTCCGCCGATCACCAGCTTAACATTGTTTGCCGTTGAAGAATATGCAATCTCATAAGCCATAAAGACCTTATCGATATTTTTACGTAATCCGCCTCCGACTCCGTATTTTGAAAGAGTGAATATAAATTTTTCTGGAAGTTTATATTTATCCCTCACTTCATTCAGTCTGTTCTGATCGGTTACCCTCTTAAAAAACTTTGCCGGACCGAAATAAACTGTTTTAACCTTGCCTTTAGGCAATTTTAAAATCATATTAAAATTTTCAGTGGTTATTTCGGAAACTGATATTACCATAGTGGATTTTTTTATGTAAAGAGGGAGCATGATTTTAACAAAACGGACATCCCATTTACTATAATATTTTGCCTGTTCCGGAACAAACCAATCTGCTCCATGAACGGTCATCATCTTTTTACAGGG
>JBLNGL010000162.1:0-5564 GCA_050264735.1 Ignavibacteria bacterium
TCTGACTAAAGCGCGGATTTCTTTCCCCCAATATTCTAATGTAAAATTTCCTTTTATATGTGTTTTAACTGCTGCTTTGATTAGGTTGGATTCGTCGCACTCATCGAAAAATTTCTCGTTAAGATTCCGATCGCGGTTTGAATGAAAAAGAACTAAACCTTCTTCATCTATTATGCAAAAGGAATAGCCCCGCGGAAGAATGGGAGCATAAATTGAAATTGGAAGAAAGTCTATTGCTCCGACATAAACCGAATCATTAATTTTGTAGTTTCCAATTTTTGAAAGTGTTGCCTGGAAATCCCCTGTAGTAAGTGAAATTGTCGGTTGAATAAAAAAACCGGTGGAAGAAATGCTATCAATCTGCCATAAATTATCTTCAATTGCATGCTTAAAATATTCACGCTCCTTAATGTTAATAAAGGGAGTTCTTTTATTGCTTCTCGGTAATTTATATTGCTGCTGGCCGTTTTGATCCGACCAATGTATTAAATTAAAAAAAGGATAAGGCGGTTTAATTGAATCTTTTAGTGAACCGGAATTATTTATGCTGAAGAGAGAATCAAAATCAATATAAGTTTTTTCTTTAAAAAGATATTCTTTATTTTTCAACCCTTTTTCAATCTTTGTTTTAAGTCTATTAGTCGCGGTATCCAATTCTGCATTTACTTCTTTAATTTCATCCAGAAAATTCTTTTGGATTTGGCCGGAAATATTCTCGAGCTGTAAATCAACTTCCCGGTTAAAATAATTGAAAACGAAAAGATCCATTATGGTGAAAGTGAGTATGGCGGCTGCAAACATTATCGATAATGCAGCAAGCGTTATGTCGATTGTTTTTATATGTCCGAAGCGGCTGACAAACTTTAATTTAAATATAGGCCATACCAGCACTATCAGAACAATCGATACAATAAATAATAAAATAATGTTGGAGGAAAGCTCCCTGCATTCTGATTTAAATTCATCGGATCTAATAACACCGCAAATTGTAAACAATTTAGGTTTACCATTTTCAACTGAACCTAATATTTGCATGGGATGAATAAAAAGTGTGTACTCTTCACCGCCCCAATTTAATAAAGCAACTGCATCCCGTTCCGATTGTACAGAAAAATTAGTAGAATCACCGTCTTCAGTAGTTAGCCTATTAATTTTCGATATGGAAACTTTGGGAGAAGGTAATTGAAATATCTCATCCCCTGAATTTTGTGTTATAAAAAAATCTTCAAACAATTCATCCTTTTTTTTGCTTTCTATTATTCCGGTTATATTCGTCAATATTGTTACTACGAATGTATCATTTGCAATCTCATTGATTTCCAGGCGAATCTTTTCATCTCTAGAATCAAACTTAACCGAACGATATAATTGTTCTTTGGATTTATTTATTACTTTAATGCTGTCTGCACCGGTGATTAAGCTATCCAGGCGTTCCTTAAAACTATTAGGTTTTTCAGTTCTACTTTTGAAATTTTTTAATATTGCCGTTGATAAACCCTTGGCTCTCTGCTGTATTCCGGTTGATATTGAATTAAGCTGTCTGAAATTACGTTGAGTAAGATAATTTTTTCTCCCTTCTGTATGCATGAAATAGAAAAATGTAAATGCAGCAGCTAGAAAAAGAAAAGCAAACAGAAGTGTGAAACTTTGCTTTGATGTAGCAAAGGAAGTTATCTTTTTGAAATGATTTTTAACTTCTGCCATATAATTGGGTATTTATTAAATTATATTTTCCGATTAATAAGTTGATTTATTTTTTTTGCTGAATATATTTGCTGCCCTGCTTACCTTCTTGATTCTTCAAAAAAATCAGAAGAATGATATCACGTAAAGGAGAATCTTTATTTTGATCACTTTGAATTTTCAATCGATCTGAGCCATAACGTAAGACAAATATTTTATTTGTGACTAACTATATGGTGTAGGAAAAGCTGATTGCGGAATATGAGTAAAAGTTGGAGAATTTCTAGCTTTATAAGTATAAAGAAAATTCTATAAAAAAAACGGTACAATGACTTATTTTTTTAGAACCGTCTCAATTCAAAATTTTCAATAAAAAGAGCGAAAATGCAAAAATTCAAATAGATGAACCTTTTTGTAGGATGAAATAATGATCGACAATTATGCTGTTCTTTTTTAATTGCAGCATGATTTATATCAATAGTTATTGAATTATTCTAAAGGAATTGAATCAATTCTTTAATCCGGTATCAGACTCTCCGGAGTAAAATTTTGTTTTATTTTTTATTCAACCTTTAATATTCCGGATCTTTTCCCAATCCCGTTCTCATTAAATGCTTCAATCCGGAAGTAATAAACACGGTCTATGTCCATTGCAGTAAAATAGTATTCATTAGAATTATAAATGAGAATATTATTATAAAGCTTATCCGGTTCAATTCCTGTATAAATTGTATAACCAACTGCATCATCCGACTGCGCCCATTTTATCCAGGCGTTTTTTCTTTCACTTTCTCCCCTGAGTACAATAAAGCTTTTTACAGTGTCCGGCACATCTCCCGATCCTTTCCCGAAAACTCTGAACCCGCTTAACGCAAATTTTCCTGTCAGAACATGAACATTTTCAATTTTCAGATAACGGGTTTGGACAGGATTCTTCAGTTCGATATAATCATGAGGCACATCGGTTTTGTTTTCACTTTTATTAATAAGAGTTTCCCACTTTTTACCATCCTCTGAATGATAAATAATGTACCGGTGAAAAAGATCAGTATGTTTTCCCTTCAGCTCCGCATTTTGATCCGCATAATTGATTTGAACTGCATAAACGGAATAAATTCCGTCGAGATCACTTTGAAGCCATTCGCCTTTTTCTCCCGAAGCAGCGCTCCAATATGTTTTTATATCTTCATCAACCGCAAAATTAGGAGCATAGCCTCCGAGAGTCGAAGAAACAGCTGCAGGCTTGCAGTAATTCAATATCATCCATCCGGTAAAATCATCTTTTAAAAGATCGGCAGTTCCCGAAGGGAGGTAATGGGGATAGTCGCCGTAAGAAGTATTGCAGTAAAGAATCCCCTCATTATCAAATCCGGCAGGCCACAATCCAATCCGTCTTTCAAAATTATTTTTTACTGAAATTGCAATTGTCGAAACATGCCAGTAATTCCCGGATTTATCTTTAAATGTAGCACCATGACCTGCGCCTCGTGCAAATCCTCCCGGTTTATATGAAAAGGGATTATGTGACTGGTATTTGAAAGGCCCCATAGGAGTTTCACCGATATAAACTCCGTCTCCGTACCCGCTGAATTCAGTTCCGGGAGCCGCATACTGCAGGTAATATTTTCCCTTGTATTTATTCATCCAAGAACCTTCAATAAAAGGGCGGAGGAAGGTATTGTCTGCATGCTCTCCGAAGCGTTCCCATCCATGGATATCATCATGAAGACTTATTAATTCTTTTCTTTCACTAATCGGCTGCAGAGTTTTGCGATCAATCTCCTGTCCGTAAATCGGATAAACATTGCTCGAACCGAAGTAAATATAAAGTCTGCCGTCATCATCTAGAAAAAATGAAGGATCCCATGCGCCTACCTGAAAAGAATCGACCGCTTCTTTCCAGCCTTCCTGCATGCTTTCGGCAGGCAGGCCGTCAATAGCCGGATCAGTGCTCATCCAAAGCGGAAAATCTTTTGTATATGTCGAACCGATTAAAAAGAGAGTATCGCCGACTGCAGCTGCAGCGGGCGCACAAAGCTCATCGTACACTTTATGATATGGCTTAAGAAATTTTCGGTAAATAAATTTCCAATTATACAGATCATCACTCCACCAATACCCGTATTGATTGGTTGAAAAGAGATAATACTTATCTTTAAATAAAACAATTACAGGATCGGCAGTTGCTCTGTGATTTCCGTTTACGGTAAAATCAGGAATGGCATTATAAGCATAATCAATGTTTAAAGGATTGCAGTAGGTTTTCTGCTGAGAAAAAATTTTATCAGGCATAATTACCAGTATAAGGCACAAAATAAAAATTATTTTCAATTCACTTCCCTTTTAACTTTCTTATACCTGAACTTCCACTTGCACCTGAACTTGAACTTGCACTTGAACCTGAACTTGCATTTGAACTCATTCTTACCGTATTCTTATAATTTTATTAAAGCTTTAATCACACCGTTCTTATATTCACTCACTGTTCTGAAAGCTTCCACGGTATCTTTTATGTTATATTTATGCGTAATCATAAATTCCGGCTTTAACTTTCCTGATGCAATTAAATCAATTACAGGCTGGATGCTTTGATTCTGTCTCCTAACATTTTGAATGGTTATTTCTTTCCTTCTTAACTTACTTATGTTAAAAGAAATATAATCCTCTTCGGGAATGCCGACGATTAAAAGCAGTCCTCCCGGTTTCAGCAAATCAACTGCCTGGTCAAGCGCTTCCTGTTTGCCGCAGCATTCAATAACAACATCAAAATTTTCCGGGAATATTTTATGGAATGAAGAAACTATATCTTCTTTATCAGGATTAGCAGTAAGAACAGCTCCGGCTTTTTTTGCAATTTCAAGCCGGTAATCCAGTTTATCCGTTGCTGAAATTGTATTAAATCCCGATGCTTTTAAAACAGCCAAAACACCTAGCCCGATTGGGCCTGCCCCTAATATTGCTATTGCGCTTGCCGGATTTATTTTATCTAAAAATTTTACAGAATAATATGCAATTGAGAGAGGTTCGACAAGCGCAGCAAGTTCGCTGTTAAAACTTGCCGGTACAGGAAAACAATTCTCTTCAGGCATAATCAAATATTCAGCTAAGCAGCCCCCGGCTTGACCGGGACAGCCTAAAAATTTCTGATTCAGACAGGTATGCTCTCTTCCTTTTAGACACTGCTCGCATTTATGACATGCAATAGAAGGTTCCACCGCAACGAGATCGCCGGGCTTAACTTTTTTAACACTGGCGCCCGTTTTTTCAACTACCGCGGAACATTCATGTCCGATTGTAAACGGAAAATCAATTATTTGATCACCGATTTTCCCTTGATTATAGTAGTGAAGATCGGACCCGCAGACTCCGACGCTCTCAATCTTCAGAAGAACATCATTATTGTTTAATAGCTCAGGCTTAGGCGCATCAATCACCTGAATTTTTTTAATACCGGTTAAAACAGCACTTTTCATAATTAAAAATAATTGAATAAAAATTCGGAAACAAAGTTATATAAATTCCAATTTATTGGTGCATTCGAATTTCAAATTAAATAGTTTTGATTTATTTTTATTAAATAATATCCGGTCCGGCATGAAAACCGAAATTCTTCTCAGTTTTACTTTCCTCATTCAGATTATAAGACCTCAGGCTGATTCTGAAAAATTAACAGCTTTTGTAAATCCATTTATCGGCACGTCTAATTACGGAAATACTTTTCCCGGTGCTGTAGTTCCATGGGGAATGGTTTCCGTAAGCCCGCATAATTCACCGGGCTCGCCATCCGGTTATATCCATGGAGAAAAATATTTTTACGGATTCGGGCATACTCATTTAAGCGGGACAGGCTGTGCAGATCTCGGCAGCATTATTTTAACTGC
>JBLNGL010000163.1:0-8362 GCA_050264735.1 Ignavibacteria bacterium
CCGATACGGCGAGTGAAATGCTTTACCCTGTAATGCCGATTTATTTAAAAAGCATCGGCTTTACCGTTGTTCTTATCGGAATTCTTGAAGGAGTTGCGGAAGCTGCTGCAGGGTTGAGCAAGGGATATTTCGGCAGTCTTTCCGATAATCTCGGCAAGCAGGTTCCCTTTGTCCGGGTTGGTTATTTGTTAAGTGCTGTATCGAAGCCTATGATGGTGGTTTTTATTTATCCGGTTTGGATTTTCTTTACGCGTACTGTAGACCGGTTCGGAAAGGGAATCAGAACGGGTGCCCGCGATGCAATCCTTTCTCATGAGACAACCCCGGAAAATAAAGGAAAGGTTTTCGGATTCCACAGGGGAATGGATACGTTAGGTGCGGTGCTCGGACCATCATTGGCTTTACTGTATCTTTACTATAACCCCGAAGATTATAAAAATCTTTTTTTAATTGCTTTTATTCCCGGTGCTGCTGCTGTGCTTTTTACTTTTTTTATAAGAGATAAAAGAACCGGATCTGCCGGGACAAGAAAACGCATTCACTTTTTTTCTTTTCTTAATTACTGGAAAAAGAGTCCGAAGGTGTACCGGAAAGTAGTCATCGGTCTCCTGATATTTACACTGTTCAACAGCTCGGATGTGTTTTTGCTTTTAAAGCTGAAGGAGACGGGCATAAGTGATGCCTCCATTTTAGGCATATATATTTTTTACAACCTTGTCTTTGCTGCTTTTTCTTTCCCGGCAGGAATAATTGCCGATAAATTCGGATTGAAGAAAATTTTTGTTTCCGGTCTCGCTTTGTTTGCAGCGGTTTATACGGGCATGTCCTTTAATACTGATTTTTATTTATCTTCAGCCCTGTTTTTCCTTTACGGTATTTACGCGGCGGCAACCGAAGGGATATCAAAAGCGTGGATTAGCAATATTACGGATAGAAAAGATACAGCAACGGCTATCGGGACTTATACCGGGTTTCAAAGCATCTGTACAATGCTGGCAAGTTCAATTGCAGGAATAATCTGGTTTCAGTTCGGCTTCCCGGCTGCATTCGTTACTACAGCGGTTGTTACGATTATTGTTATAGTTTATTTTATTGCTGCCATTCCGGAACCCAATCCGGAAAGAACCGCTTAAAATTGAGATTATCTTTTCAATTTTAAGATACTTTTCTGCCATCGAAAATCAGAGTTGTTCAACTACATCGGGATTGTGAAATAAAATACTGCGCCTTTATTTAATTCTGATTCGACAAAAATTTGACCGCCGTGTCTTTCTATAATTTTTTTACAGATAGCCAATCCGACTCCGGTACCCTGATATTTTTCACGGCTGTGGAGTCTTTGAAATATAGTAAAAATTCTTTCATGGAATTTCGGATCTATTCCGATTCCGTTATCTTTTATAGAAAACAGCCAATATTTATCCTTTATTTCGCTTCTGATTTTAATCTCGGGATTTTTCTCACACTTGCATTTAATTGCATTTTGTATCAGATTCTGAAATAACTGCCTTAGCTGAGTCCTGTCTCCTTTAACTATCGGCATATTTCCAATTTCCAAAACTGCATTTTCTTCCAGAATTAAAAATTTCAAATCTTCCAGGACATCCTTTAAAACTACGTTGCAGTCAACTTCTTCAAAACTTTTTCCTGTTGTAGAGACTCTTGAATATTTAAGAAGGTCGTTTATCAGCTGCTGCATTCTTGATGCACCCTCGGTGATATAATTAATAAATTCCTGACCGTCTTTGCTGAAGTCTTCTTTATTCTGCATTTCAAGCAGCTGAGCATAGCTTTTAATCATTCTTATCGGTTCCTGCAAATCATGCGAAGCCGTATATGCAAATTGTTCAAGGTCTTTATTGGAGCGTTTAACTTCAATCAGAGCTTCTTCAAGATTGCGTGCCGTCTGCTTTTGCTCGGTTATATCTTCCTTAACCGCAACATAATGAGTAATAGCTCCCGATTCATTTTTAATCGGTGAGATTGAGATGTACTCCCAGAACAGCTCTCCGTTTTTCTTTTTGTTGAACAATTCACCTTTCCATTCATTGCCTGTGCTGATCATCTTCCATAGATTTACATATATATGTTCGGGTGTCTTCCCGGATTTCAATATGCGGGGATTTTTCCCGATTGCTTCATTGTAAGCATACCCGCTTACCTCGGTAAATTTCGGGTTCACATATTGAATCACTCCATTTAAATCTGTTATTACCACGCTTGCCGGGCTTTGTTCAACTGCACTGGATAGTTTTTTTAATTCAATCAAAGATTTTTTTTCAGCCGTTATATCATTAATTATCGCAACAAAATATCCTCCTCTGGGGCTGTATGCGGAAACCGACACCCATTTCCCGGAGTCAGCTCTGTAATTTTCAAATTTTTCAGGCATCCCTGTCTGGGCAACTCTTCCAAAAATCCTGAATAATTCTAAATTCCCTTTCTTTATCTTAGGATTAATTTCGGAAACTCTTTTCCCCATTATATTTTTTAAACCTGTTAGTTCCGTAAATGCATCGTTTACCTCGATAAACTGAAAGTCTAAAGGGATATCATTCTCGAAAAACATTTTGCAGTAGGCATATCCCTCAGACATATTTTTAAATAGATCTTTCTTCTCCCGTTCCATGTTCAGCTGGTTTTTGACGGCTTCCATTTTTTCGTTTTTCCAGGCAATATAAACTATCGATCCGCTTAGAAGAATAAGGGTTAAGACTCCTGCAAGGATGTAAAAAGCCTGCTCTTTTACAGGTGCATAGACTTCATTGAGATTAATTTTTGAGATAATATACCAGGGCAATCTCGGTATTTTATTAAGATCGGCTAAGACTTCAACACCGTTATAATCTATACCCTCATAAATTCCTTTCATGCCTTTAATTGCCATTGCAGCCGGCAATTTTTTCGTCGACAGCGGTAGCTTGAAGGATACTGCGGAATTTTTCCTGAATTTTAAATCACTTAGAAAAACTACACTGTCTTCCTGTTCTTCCACTATAAAGGATTCTGCCGTCTTGCTCGCAATTGGCGATAACTCGATTAAAGGATATAAGTCAATTCTTGGATTTATCCTTAATTCCAAAACAGCAAAGGTATTGCCTTTATTAATTTCCGGGAGAAATAAAGGAACAAAGCTCCCCATACCGACTTCATTTGAAGAATCATTTTTATAAAAGCCGCTTAAGATTACTTCTTTGGTGTTAAGAGATGTATTATAAAGAATTTTATCACGGATGTTTAGGCTGTCGCTTTCCTTGAATAATGAAATTGTTTCCCCGGAAGTATCGATTATGGAAATATTTACATACTCGTGGTTTTCTTTAATAGGTCTTAACCATTCAACAATATCATTTTTCATTGTATAAAACTGAGGGTATTTAAGATAACCGGACACTAAACGCTTGAATTGCGAATTGCTCTGAATGAATTTTGCTTCACCTAAACGCTCTTCGCGCCATTTGGAAATTTGGCTGACTTTTAATCGGGCTAAAGTTGAGATAGTATTGTATGCTTTAATCTTTTCCTGCCGCAATGCAAAGCCGTAATAATATATTCCGGCAATGCTGATTACTATAACCAGAAGAATAAACAGCATTATATAATAGAGAGGTTTTTCCTGGAATCTAAACTTCATTACAAATGATCTTATATTATTTCCCATTTTGAAAGTTAAAAAAAATAGAAACAAATATGCAGGGAATTTTTTGACCTAAAATGAGACAAGAAATTCTTATTTTTACTAATAGTTTATCCTTTATCATGGGGAAATTATTTTCGCCTTGGTTATTAAATAAGATTTGATAAGTATTCCACCGAAATTATTAGAGGCTTTATGGAGATTGGATTTGAAGAAAATGATGAGAAAAAAATAGAATTACTGCTCATTGAGGATAATATTCACGATGCAAGGATGTTTTCGGAAAACTTAACCGGCAATTATAATGATGAATTTAAAATTACACATACCTCAAATGTAAAAGCCGGTATAGAAAATATATCTCGCAAATCTTTTGACATAATTGTAGCCGATCTTAATCTCCCTGACAGCAGCGGGATAAGTACATTTTATGAAATTAAGAAAAGATCGGGAAATACACCTGTCATTATCCTTTCGGGGATGAATGACAGCAATCTTACTTTAGAATCAATCCGGAGCGGGGCACAGGATTATATTTATAAGGGAAATTATGAAGGCGATTTTATATATCGTGTAGTGCGGCATGCAATACAAAGGGAAAAACTTTTCAGGGAAATTGAAGAAAGGACTATCAGATTAATTAAGCTGAATAAAAGCCTGCAGGAACTAAACTTTAACAAGGACAGAATGAATTCGATCATCTCACATGATCTTATAAATCCGGTTAATGCCCTTAAAGGTTATACGGAAATGCTTCACGAAAGTTTTAATGAACTTACAAATGAAGAAAAAAAGGAAACAGTTGCGACTATTAATGAACTGACACAAGAGGTTTCACACCTCTTAAAGAACCTTTTGCTTTGGTCTGCAGCTAATACTAGACATATCGATTATAAGCCGGAAAAGCTGAATATAGCTTCGCTTCTTAAAGAGCAGAGTGAATTTTTTAAGCTGACGGCAAGTAATAAGGAGATAACAATTATTAATGAAACTGCTGAAATGTATGTAATGGCAGATAAAAATATGATCGAAACCGTAGTCAGAAACATAGTATCTAATGCAATTAAATTCACAAATCCTTCAGGGAAAATAATCATAAAAAATTTTCTTAAGAAAGATAAAGTCGCTGTTTCTATTGAAGATACCGGCATCGGAATGGAAAAAGATGAAGTTGATAAGTTATTTAAGGCTGAACAAAACTTCTCAAATCAAGGAACCAATAAGGAAAAAGGGATTGGATTAGGATTACTTATCTGCAAAGAATTTATTAAAAGACATAATGGTAAAATTGAAGTTGCCAGCAAAAAGAATGTAGGTACTTCCTTCATAATTACTCTCCCGAAAGCTGAAGCCTGAACCGGATTGGTTCGTTTCAAACACTCGCCTAATCTATTGGAATAATTATACAAGGGGGATCCTTTTTAAATAGATCCGGAATTATTCCTAATTTCCATTTAAAATATTTTTACTCTTCTTTCGTCTTCATTTATAACAACTATGACTGAAACTCAAACTCAAATAATTGAAAGAACCGTAAAGAAGGAGAAAAGCAGATTATTTAATTTCATTCGGAAAGGGAAAGATGTGAACAATTGAGAAAGGTATGAAGAAATGCATCCTAAAACGGGGGAAACTGCTTCACGGGAAAATTTTCCGGTTTACTATGAAAATCAATCTTACTTCCGTTTATCTGTCCGTATTTCCGTTTATCAGCAGGATACCGTAAAAAATAAACCTCGAAATAAACCTTTGTTCAATGTATTGCCCCAGGCTCATTAATTAAGTTTGTATTGAGAATCCAGAATTTTAATGAAGTTAAAGGAGAATGGTAATAATGAAATTCAATGTTGGAAATATAATAATCCTGGCATTCATTTTTACTATTGGAACTATTGCTGCACAGGAATCGAATACTCAATCCGACAGTTCCGTAGCAGGAAGAATTCTTACTTTAGATGAAGCTCTCCGTATTGGAATTCAAAACAGCGAAGAGCTGCATTCCTCAAACGCAAGAGTTGTCTCCGCTGAAGCAAGGATAGGCGAAGTGTTTGCAGACAGGCTCCCGTCTTTTACTTTTAATGCTTCTTATATGCGTTTAAGTCCTATAGATCCCTTTTCACTTAATGCAGGTCCGCTAGGAAATGTTAATATATCCTCCAGTCTGCAGAATAATTATTTCCTTCAGCTTTCTTTAAGGCAGCCGGTTTTTACGGGATTCAGATTAAACAGCAGCAGCCGGATTGCCGCATATAATTTTAACGCGGCGCAGGAGGAATTTACCGGAGATAAACAGCAGCTTGTATTGAATATTAAATCGGCTTACTGGGGCTTGTTTAAAGCTAATAAAATTAAAGAAGTTGTAGATGAAAATGTTCAGCAGGTGAATGCTCACCTTAAAGATGTGAAGAACATGTTCAATGAAGGACTGGTTACAAGAAATGATATGCTTAAGGTGCAGGTCCAGCTTGATGAAGCAAGGCTACGGCAGATTGATGCCGATAATGCCGTGAAGCTGTCAAAAATAAATTTAAATAATATCATCGGCTTTCCTGTACATGCGGATGTTCAAACTGTGGATACAATAATGCTGCAGGTAGAGCAGGTTAAAACTTATGATCAGCTGCTTGAAACTGCATACGAGAAAAGACCTGAACTAAGAGCATTGGACTATCGAGTCAGAGCTAGCGAAAAAGGAGTTACACTGGCGAACTCAAACTGGTATCCCCAGATTTATATTGTCGGCAATTACAATTATGCAAAACCGAATACAAGAATTTTTCCAGTGCAGGATAAATTTCAGGATACCTGGGATGTAGGCGTACAGATGTCGTTCAATCTCTGGAACTGGAATAAAACCGGGAATCAGGCTACCCAGGCTGAAATGCTGTATGAGCAGACTAAAGATTCTTATAAAAGCTTAAAGGATGCAGTTGCTTTAGACATAAGCGCCAGCTATTTAAATCTGATTAAAGCGAAAGAAAGACTTTCTGTATCCGAATCCGGCGTAGTACAGGCGGAAGAAAATTATAAAGTGACAAACGATTTGTTTAAACAGGGATTAACATTAAACTCTGAGCTTCTTGATGCCGAAGTGGCATTACTGACTGCAAAGACAAATCATGTTCAGTCGCTTGTAGATTATGAGCTTGCAAAAGCAAATCTTGAAAGATCAATCGGCGAAATGGAATTTCCCGAGTAGAAAAGAATAACAAGGAATTTATAATAATAAAAATAAAGGATGGGTAAAATGAAAAAGCTTAAGATAGGTGTAGTCTTATTTCTCGTGATAGGCGGGATAATTTTCATTTTATTGAATAATAAATCGAAATTGGAGGCTAAATCAAATACAAACATAATTGATACTTATTCGGTTACCGTTGAGAAAGCAGGTAAAAAACAAGTATCAAAAAATCTTGAATTAACCGGAACAATAACCGGCAGCAATGATGTAGCCGTGGTTGCGGAAGCTTCGGGGAGAGTAACGGGGGTTTATGCAAAGGTAGGCAATAATAAATCCAAAGGTTCGGTCTTAATTCAGCTTGATGATGAGCTAAAACATGCATCTTATCTTACTGCCGAAGTTAAATACGAAAAAGCAAAAAAAGATTTCGAAAGATATGAATCTTTATTTAAGGAAGGTTCAATTGCGGCGACCAGGCTTGAAGCGGCAAAGCTTGAGCTTCAGTCTGCTGAATCCCAATATATCACTGCTAAAAGAGAGTACAGCGATACGAAAATTACGGCTCCTATATCGGGGATTGTTACGGCAAAGAATGTTGACGAAGGCGATTATGTAAATAAAGGAACGGTGGTAGCAAACGTTGTCGATATCTCCAATTTGAAGGTGAAGCTGAATGTTGCGGAGAAAGATGCCTTCAGATTGAAGCCGGGAGATAAAGTTGAAATATTTACTGATATTTATCCTGAAGCGACCTTTAAAGGAAGAATTGAAACGATCAGCGACCAGGGAGATGCTTCACATACTTATCCGGTAGAAATCACGCTGCCGAATAACAGTAAATATCCTTTAAAAGCCGGAATGTTCGGGAAGGTAAGCTTTACTTCCATTAAGGATAATGAATCAATATTAATTCCGCGCGAAGCATTAGTCGGAAGCATTAAAGATGCAAAATTATTTGTCGTTGAAAACGGCATCGCAAAAGTAAGGAATATTGTAATCGGCAATATTTATGATGACATGCTTGAAGTTCTTCAAGGTGTTAAGGAAGGAGAGCTGGTCGTGGTGAACGGACAGAATAATTTGAAAGATAATTATAGAGTAACGGTAGTAGGAATTTGACCTGCCTGCTCGCCTCGCGGCGAAGCCGAGCCGGCAAGGCAGGGTTATCAAATTCTAAACATTTGGAATGTGAATTATCAAATTCTTAACGATGGCATAAGGAGTATTTGAAATGACTATAACTGAATTATCAATAAAAAGACCAACGCTGATTGTCGTTATTTTTACGGCTTTAATAGTCCTTGGTTTATACAGCTATACACAGCTGAATTATGAGCTTCTTCCTAAGATGAATTCACCATGGATTACCGTTACAACTGTTTATCCCGGGGCATCGCCGAATGAAGTTGAAACTTCAGTTTCAAAAGTGATTGAAGATGCTATATCAAGCGTGGATCAGCTTAAAGCAATTAACTCGTCATCGTACGAAGGAGTTTCATTTGTTACTGCAGAATTCGATCAGTCGGTAAATGTCGACTTCACTC
>JBLNGL010000164.1:0-3389 GCA_050264735.1 Ignavibacteria bacterium
TTGTTAAATTGTTGTATTGTTAAATTGTTGTATTGTTAAATTGCTGTTGTGATAAATAAAGAAAAACATTAACCATAAAATAATTTTGACAATTTGACAATTTAGCAATTTGGCAATTTATCTATAAACTCCAACCCTTAATTATTATATAAGCACTACTAATTTTGTTATGAATCATCTTTGGTCGCCCTGGCGTTCTGAATATATTGAGGGATTTAATGAAAAGAAAAAACCTGGTGAATGCGTTTTGTGTGAACTTGCCGGGAAAAGTGCCGGTGACCCCGGAAACCTTCTCGTAGATAAAGGAGAGCTTACTTATACTGTTCTAAATCTATTTCCCTATAACAACGGCCACTTAATGATTGTCCCCATGCGGCATATCAGCGAGTTTTTATCTTTAACCCAGGATGAGAATCTTGAAATTATGAAAAAAACTCAGGCTGCATATAAAGCTTTAACAGAAGTTTTCAAGCCTGAAGGATTTAATATCGGAGCCAATATAGGAAAAACGAGCGGCGCCGGCATTGATGATCACATCCATTTTCATATTGTCCCGAGATGGAACGGCGATACTAATTTTATGCCTGTCCTCGGCGAAGTAAAAGTAATTTCCCAGGACCTCCTTGTTACTAAAAAGCGGCTACTTGATGCGTACCACAACCTTATGTTGTGAATTTCTGCTCTGAAATTAATTGAAGACCCTCTTCACAAATAAATTTAACCGCTTTGTTTATCTTAATCAATAAATTTTAATATCTGCAGATTGAATTATGAAAAAAATATATTCCGGGTCAATTCTATTTATAATCTTTACATTGCTGATGGGGTGCAGTTCTACAACCGAAACACCTAATAGAGAGAATAATAAACGAATAACCGTTAGAAAACATGCTAAGTTTAAAACTGTAGAAGGAAAAGAAAGGGAATATATTGTTTCTTCAAATATCAGGCTGGTTGATAAGCTGGATTTTGATTTTAATTCCCAGGGAAAATTAATAAATAAAGGAAAACTTTCAACCGTGAAATACGACAAACAAGGTTTTCCGGTTGAGACGATCATTTATGGAGACAGCAGCCGGATACAAAATAAATATACCTACAAATACGATAAAAACGGCAGGAGGATAGAATCCATCAGGTATGATAAAGCAGGCAATCCTGATAAAAAATATACTTATGAATACGATTCCTTCGGAAATAAAATCAAGTCTACCAGGTATAATTTGCTTGGAAATGTGGAAGAATATTACGAGTATAAGTATGATGACCAGGGAAATCTGTTGGAAGAAAGATGGCTTAATCCGGATGGAGAATCCGAATACGAAATAACTTACTATTATGATAATATAGGAAGAAAAGCAGAGGCCCGCACCCATGATGAAGAATCGGGATCGACCTATAAGTATGAATTTAAATATGATGATTCCGGCGGAATTGTAGAAGAAATTAAATACGATGAGGGGAAAAAAGTGGGAGTGATTCAATATGTATATAAATATTATTGATTTAATAGCATACTGATTTTATATTGTGATGACGATTTCATGAAATCATGATTTTCTTACCTATTTTTTCTATTACTATAAGAAGAAAAACGGGCTAAATATAGTATCGGAATTTTTAGGAGCATTTTCACAACAAGACGCACCCATATCGAAGGCTTGGGAGAAGTTCATTTCTAATTTATTTCTGATTTTTAATAATAAGACTAAATCTCATTTTTATACTATTTTTTTTAAGATTTCAACTTAAAAGAATGTAAAAGAACCATTTTCTGGTGGTATAGGAATTGGGACTAATAGAAGGATTTTGGTGGGCATTTAATTCTTACTTAAAAAGCTTATATGTTTCAAAATTTTAAAAAACAGATACACCAAATATGGCTGTATCGAGAACTTTTAGTTCAGCTTTTTTGGACGTTTGTAAAACTTAGGCATGTAGGTTCAGTTCTGGGTTTTTTTTGGACGCTTCTGAATCCTTTCTTGTATATAATCACTTACTGGCTTGTATTCTCTGTATTTATAAGAATGGACATAGCTAATTATCCGCTCTTCTTAATACCCGGATTTTTAGCTTGGAATTTTTTCGCGGCATCATTAAACAACTCCAGCGAGGCAATTATTAATAGCAAAGATTTAATATCGAAAATTGCTTTCCCTAAACAAATTCTGGTAATAATTAATATTGCCGTACCTTTATTTGATTTTTTAATTGCGGTTATCCTATATCTCGCCGTTATAAACCTAATCCCGGGTGCATATCATTTTTCTTCGATAATCATGCTGCTTCCTCTTATCATTATTCTGCAGGTGCTAGTTACGTTCGGAATCGCATTGCTGATTTCATGCGCTTCACTATATTTCAGAGACATACCGCAGCTTGTGCAGGTTGGCACTACTCTTCTTTTTTTTCTGACGCCGATATTTTATCCCATTAGCTTTATTCCGGAGAAATGGCATTATATCTTTCAGCTGAATCCGATGGCGGTCATAATAACTTTTTATCATGATATCTTTTATTACAATGATCTGCCAAGTTTCAGATCCGTTTCTTTAATGTTTGCAGCCGGTTTAATCTTTGCTGTATTAAGTCTTATGGTTTTCAATAAGTATAAAAAAGTTTTTGCAGAGATAAGCTGATATGAATAACGGTTTGGCCATTGAGTGTGTAGGTTTGTCGAAGAAATTCCGCTGGTATGAAAGAAGCGAATCTTTAAAAAAAAGTTTCACAAGAATCTTTCAAAAATCAAAAGAAAGATATGAATGGTATGTGCTGAAGAATTTAAACCTGCAGATTAGAAAAGGAGAAATGGTTGGAATAATAGGCAGAAATGGTTCGGGTAAAACTACGTTGCTTAAATTGTTCTCCGATATTTATTCTCCGACCGAAGGAGAAGTAAATATAAACTGCAGCAGAAGGCTTGCTTTGATTGAATTGGGTGTCGGTTTTTATGAAGATCTGACGGGAAGGGAAAATGTGTCCCTTAACTGGGTTTTTAACGGGCTGCCGAAAGAAGAACTCTCGGCAAAATTTAAAAAGATTGTAAAGTTCGCAGGAATAGAAAAATTTCTGGACACTCCTCTTAAATATTATTCATCGGGAATGAAAGCAAGACTCGGGTTTTCAATTGCAATCAATGCCGATCCCGATCTTCTTATAATTGATGAAATTCTTGCCGTAGGAGATGCCGAGTTTCAGCAGAAATGTTACCGGGAAATAGAAAGACTTTGCAGAAACAATATTACTTTAATTTTTGTCTCTCACAACGAATCCGATGTGGCTAAGGTATGCAAAAGGGTGATTTGGCTTGATGAAGGAAATATCCGGTACGATGGTAATGCGCAGGAAGCCCTGAAACTGTACAAAAAAACCATCCGGGAGATCAGCAC
>JBLNGL010000165.1:0-7311 GCA_050264735.1 Ignavibacteria bacterium
TTTCAGGCTCACTTTCAGGAGATAAACGGATTACCTTAGCATAACATCCGCCCTCAAAATTGAATACACCGTTTGAGCTCCAGCCATGTTCATCATCTCCAATCAGCTTTCTTTTTGGATCTGCTGAAAGAGTGGTTTTGCCTGTCCCGCTTAAACCGAAAAATAGTGCTGCATCACCGTTGTTCCCTACGTTTGCAGAACAATGCATCGGCAGCACATAATTGAAAGTCAGAAGGAAATTCAAAACAGTAAAGATCGATTTTTTGATCTCTCCGCCGTACTGAGAATTTGCAATTACCGCCATTCTTGCTTCAAAGTTCAGAATTATTCCGGTTTCAGATCTGGAGCCGTCAACTTTGGGATCTAATTTGAATCCTGGAGCGGCAATAACCGTGAAATCAGGAATAAATCTTTTCAGTTCATCTCGGTTGTTGGTGGTAATAAACATATTCCGTGCAAATAAGCTGTGCCATGCTTTTTCTGTAATAATTCTAATCGGCATCTTATATTCCGGATCGGCGCCGGCATAGCAGTCCTGAATAAAGAATTCTTCGCCTTGTGCATAAGCCTGCAGTCTGCCGATCATTGCGTTAAACTTTTCGCTGCTGAAAGGGCGGTTATAAACTCCCCACCAGATTTTATCTTCTGTTGATTCTTCCTTAACAATAAATTTATCTGCTGCCGCCCGGGCTGTATGCTTGCCGGTTTTTACGGCAATCGGTCCTCCTTCAACTATTTTGCCTTCATTGCGGAAAACGATTTCTTCGTATAAAGAAGCTTCAGGAAGATTCCAGTATACATTATCTAAATAGAGAAGTCCGTGATTATCCAATCCGAAATCGGATGAAAGTGCTTTTGCATCTTTTAATGCGGGTGTATTGAATTCTAGATATTTACTCATGACCAATCCCTCACTAATTTTCTGTCGCCTATATAAAGTTCATTGGGTGAATTCGGATCCAAAGCCCATTTCATTCTTTCTATACCTTCCTGGATTTCTTTTATTGTTCCGCAGTAACTTAATCTCAAATAACCTTCCAATCCAAACTCGCCTCCCGGGACTGTTAAGACAAGCACTTTATCGATTAAAAATTCGGAAAGCTTGTTTGAACTTTTTTCATAATTGCTGAAATCGGCAAAGCAATAAAAAGTGCCGTCCGGTTTTGTAACCTTAACTCCGTTGAACGATTTCAGAAGGTCGATCATTACATTCCGGTTATTTTCCAGTGTTACTCTTAGACTTTCCACGCTTGATTGAATACCGTTTAAAGCACCGACTGCGGCTTTTTGCAGCAGTACCGACGGGCCTGATGTCTGATGTCCCTGGATATTAGCCATTGCTTCAATTATTTTTTTATTACCGACAGCCCAACCGATTCTAAACCCAGTCATTGCATACTGTTTAGAGACACCATTGACTAAAATTAATTTAGAATTTTCGGTAAGATCCTTTGCATAATTATAACAATTAATCGGTTTTTTCCCGTCAAACAGCAGCCGGTGATAAATATCGTCCATAATCAGCCAAAGATCGCGGCGCTCGCAGAAATCAACAACATCGGCATAAAATTCTTCCGAGTACATTGCACCGCTGGGATTATTGGGGCTGTTAATTATTACAGCTTTTGTATAAGGACCAACTTTTTGTTCAATATCTTTTATTCTCGGATAAAATGATCCGTCTTCCGGGTAAGCCGGAACGCCAATTGCTCCGCATAGTTTTGCCATTTCGGGATAGCTGACCCAATACGGCGCAGGGTATAAAACTTCTTCCTGCGGATTAAGAATTGCCTGAAGAGCTACCATTATGGCCTGCTTGGCTCCGCCGGAAGCAATAACGTTTTCAACATTGACTTTCCGGTTGTAGAACTCTTCAGTGTAACGAATAATTGCCTTTTTAAGTGCAGGAATTCCGTCTGCCGGCGCATACCTGATTTCCGCAGTATTTAAGTGAGCTGCAGTAGCAATTATTGCGTCCATGGGTACTTTACTTTTCGGTTCGCCGCCGCCGAGGTGGATTACAGGATCACCTTTCTCTCGAAGTATTGCAGCTTTTTCGTTTAACTTTAAGGTAGGTGAAGCGCTGATGGTTTTTGCAATGTGACTCAAACTCATAGTTTGACCCCTCTGTTAGTTGCCCAATCATGTTATTTAATTATTGGATTGCAACATATTTCCAGAATTTTTTAGAGTCAAGATTTTTTTGAAAAAAATTTCATTATTTTAGAAAAAACTTGAATAATTATTCCTCTTTTTGAAATTACATGAATTTGATAATGAACTGGAAATAAAAAAATGCAGATCTGAATATTAATTTTATTAATCTGATACAATTAAGTTTTCCAATTGCCAAGCGCTTTTCTTACAGAAAGAATTTGTCCAAGATGATATGCATTATGATCAATTATAAGAAGTATTTCCCTCAAATATGTTCTTCCTTCTCCGTGCGGTATTTCACCGGTTAGATCTATTTTAGAATTCTTTACCAGATCTATTACTTCATTCAAATCGGAATTAAATTTATTGATTGATTTTTTCAGCATTTCATGCGTAGCTTTTTCCGAGGGATCCGGCCAGTGTCCTTCCGGCCAGGATGGAGAAACCCATTTCGGATCCAAAGTGTATCTTAAAATATCTTCCTGTGAGATCCTCAAATGCTCAAATAATTCCCAAATCGAGTGAAGCCCCTCTAAAGGGCGGACATTCAGGATTTCCGGATTAATCCCTTCCAGAGCATTTTTAACACCGACATGTGCCGGTTCTCCCTGTAGCATCTCAATTAAATTTTTTCTGAAACTCGAATCATTCATAAATCCTCCTGTTCATAATATGCAAATCCATTCCCGGTTATTTTTTCGAGAATTTTTTCTTTAATGCTTCTTTGACTATTTCCGGAACAAAATCACTGACATCGCTGTTCAGGCCGGCAAGGTTTTTTACGATAGAAGAATTTAAGTAAGTATATTTTTCATGCGGCATTAAAAATATAGTGGAGATATCGCTCGCGAGTTTTCTATTCATCAAAGCCATCTGGAATTCATATTCAAAGTCGCTGACAGCACGCAATCCCCTGATTATTCCGATTGCTCCCACTTCATGCGCATGATCTACTACGAGTCCGTCGAAGGAATCAACCGTAATGCTTGTGTAATCTTTTAAGCTTTCTTGAAGAAGATTTAATCTTTCTTCGGTAGAAAAAAGAGGGGTTTTACCTGGGTTTACAGCTACTGTAACCACAACAGCATCAAAAAGTTCTTTCGCCCTATTGATTATATCGATGTGGCCGTTAGTTACGGGGTCAAAGGTTCCGGGGTACATTACTTTTTTCATGTAATTCCATAAAAGTTGTTTTGAATTGAATGGAAATCTATGAAAATTAAAAGAATTATTCCGGTTTACAGTCAAATAATGATTGAAAAGGAACTTAAAACCCAACAACCCTGCCAAGAGCCGTTTTTAACGGTACCCAAACAACATCTAGGAATACATCGGTTTTCTTTTGTACATAAATTATTCTGCCGGTTTCAGTTCCGGTTTCCGCGGAATTTGCATTCCTGATTTTAAATACATTCCCGATAAACGTTGCAATTGACGGCATCAAACCGCCCCCTTTCATCGTGCTTTCATTAATGCTTCTTATTGTTAGATCTTTATAAAACGGTACCACATTTGCAGATACTATACCGTTTTTTGATTGGACTTTAAAGATTACCGAATCAATTTTGCCCGAAGTTACTTCGACAAGATCTGAAATGATTAAATGGTCATTTAAAGGATCTGTTTCCATTGTTCCTAAGAACCCCGAATAAGAGAAGTCGGTTCCTTCAGCAAGTAATGGAACTTTCATGTTGATAGTTAAAAGCCCGGCTCCGGCTATTCTTGCAGAAGCATTAATTACAGCAGGCGATTCGCGCGTTTGATATTCTTTTAAGCCGGATATGTTTTGTAATGTCCCTCTGACTTTGGTAAACGGAAGCCTTGAAGGCTGACGTGAATAAGGCCAGGATTCACGCACAACAATTGAGTCTATATTAAGAGTAACCTTCCTGATATTTAAATCTAGAGACATTTCAGATATGATTTCATTGGGCATTTTTGGATCGAAGTCCGGGGAAATATTTAATCTCATATTTGTTAAAATATCTAAGAATTGAGCATCAAGGCGGATATTTTGCACCTCTATGAAATTGTCCCAGATAAATTTTGATAAATCTATCCCATCACATTTTAGTTGAGATATATAAACCTTCCATCTATCCTGCCGGTATTTATCTCCATTAAAAAATTCCGAATCGGGGAGAATAGGAATAAATGAAAATGAATTTAAAATTAAAATTGAATCAGCCGAGGAAAAATTTATTGATTTAATTGAGCCGTTGTATTTCTCTTTGGAATCGGAAAAAGAAATCTTGCCGCTGCTGATATTAATATCTTCACAGAACATTAATGTTAACGAATCGGTTTTTTCCAAAGATTTTATGGATAGATCTTTTATTCCTGCATTGAAAGATTTTATAGAAAAAGGCTTAATATTTTTTCCCTTGCCGGTTTTTATAAATCCGGCGTCAATTATTTCAACTTTATTTATTTTAAATGGCTTGATCCGATCAGGAATCGATCGGTAAAGGGATTTATAAATGATGCTTAAGCTGTCATTTCTCTTTTTACCTGATTTATTTCTAGTGCCTTCGGATTCATTCAAGGAAAAAATCTTGTATTCCGGTTTAAATAATTCCAGCTCCAGTACATTCAAACGGCTGCTGAATATTAGACCGAACAAAGATATTCCCTTCGCTGATGCTTTCCTGATTAAAATAGCCGAGGAGTCGATTGAAGAAAGTGAAGAATCGTTCCATGTATAAAAAATATTTTCTGCGGATAAGGAATTGGTAAACAGGCTATAGCTTAGTTTCTCAATTCTTAAATGATAATTCCTATCATTTACATTCTCTGTGAGTTTCGGCTTAACAATGAAGTTAAGTACAGGATTTAGCAAGAGTTCGGCAGAAATCAACAGGCCCAAAATTATCCCTAAAATAATAGCAAGGACACGGCATGGAATGCAATTCCATATCTTGATGGCGTAAGCTCTCCTACTGTTTAATAATTTCGGCAGAAACTTCCTCCTGATTTCTGATGCAAATGAATAAAGAAATACTAGTGCAATAATAGGCGATATATATCGGTTGTATCATTAAACTTATCACAATTTTAAAAGCAAAAAGAAAGCAGTTTTATTTGACTTCTTTTAAATAATGATGAATTAAACCCGTATAAAACAGGCATGAGATATAAATCTCATCAAATCATTTTCTTTAAAAGAAATATTTTCTTTACCCTGATTATTAAATAAATTGATAAATATCATACAGGAATAAAAACGGTTAAATAACTGCCATGTCTGAAGTTAATTTTTCATATGAGAGCAAATTAAAGAGTGAGAAATTTATAGCCGAAAAGCTCTGGGAGAGTGAAGAAAGCCTGAGAGTTCTCATGAATTCAAATCCCGAAGCGGTTTTCATTCTGGATATTAACGGAAACTTTATTGCCGCGAATGAAAAAACTGCACAGCGGTTCGGAAGACCGGTTGAAGAGCTTATCGGAACCAATGTATTTTCATATCTTTCACCCGAGCTTGCAAAAAAAAGGAAAGAAAAAGTAGATGAAGTAATTAGAACAGGGAAGCCGGTGCGGTTTGATGATACCCGAAACAGCAGGTATTTCGATAATTATCTGCACCCGGTTTTTGATTCGGAAGGAAATGTGATAAGGATTGCCGTATGGGTAGTTGATTTTACTGAAAGGAAGCTTGCAGTTGATGCATTGAAGGCAAGCGAGGAAAAATTCAGGGAGCTTGCCGAGAACATCCCGGAAATTTTCTGGATCAGGAAAGGGGATGAAATGCTGTATGTTAGTCCGGCCTACGAAATAATCTGCGGTAAAAGCTGCGAGAGCCTCTACAAGGAACCTAATTCCTTTCTGCAGTCAATTCATCCTGAAGACATCGGCCGCGTATTGCAAAGTTTTACTTCGGAACAGTACATGAGGGAGGGATTATTCGATGAAGAGTTTAGGATTGTCCGTCCGGATGGAATTATCAAATGGATTTGGTCGAAAACTTTCCCGGTTTTTAAAGATGGAACAATCGTACATACAGTAGGAATTGCGGAAGATATTTCTTTAAGAAAAGAGTATGAGGAAAAAATCCGGGAAGCGCTTGCTAAAGAAAAAGAATTGAACGACCTGAAGTCGAGATTTGTGTCTATGGTTTCGCATGAATTCCGGACACCGCTCGGACTTATTCTTTCGTCGGCTGAGCTGCTCCAGAATTATGGTTATAAATGGAATGATGAAAAAAGAAATGAACAGTTTGAAAAGATTAAAAAAGCAGTTGATAACCTTACCGGGCTTATGAATGACATTATTATTTTGAGCCAGGAAGAATCAGGATCATTAAAAATTGTACCCAGTGAAATTGATTTAGCTGGTTTTCTCCGGGAGATCATTGATGAAGCAGCGGGAAGTTCAGAAAAACATCCCGGTGTTCACTTCGAATGCCGCGGAGAGTCTTTCAAAATATATTCAGATAAGAAACTGCTGCGCCAAATATTTTTAAATTTAATCTCCAATGCAGTAAAATTTACTTCCAGCGAAAATAATATCTATTTGACATTAAGTTTTGATGCTGATTCTAAAAATCCGGAAGCTGCTTCGAACATATCTCAGCACTTCAAGGTAGAAATTAAAGATGATGGAATAGGAATTCCTGAAGAAGATCTGGATAATATTTTTGAACCTTTCAGCAGAGCAAAAAACGCCGATGAAATAAAAGGAAGCGGTTTAGGTCTTTCAATTGTTAAACGGGCTGTAGATCTGCTGCATGGTGAAATTAAAGTGCAGAGCAAATTAAATGAAGGAACTGCTTTTAATGTAATCCTGCCTGTAACTCATCTTAAATAAATTAGAAATATTATTAAATCCTTTGGTTATGCGGAAAATTTTAATAATAGAAGATGATTTATCTTATATTGAAAATATTAAAATCCTTTTAGAGGAGGAAGGATTCGATGTTGTTTCCGCATCAAACGGTTTTGACGGAATCGATGCTGCAAAAAATGAAACTCCCGATTTAATTATCTGCGATATAATGCTCCCTGATATTGACGGATATTCAATTCTTATCGAGTTAAGAAAAAGAGAAAAAACAAAATTAATCCCCTTCATTTTCCTGACAGCAAAAGCTGAAATGAGCGAACTCCGCAAAGGAATGAACCTCGGTGCAGATGATTATCTTACCAAACCTTTCCATGC
>JBLNGL010000166.1:0-2899 GCA_050264735.1 Ignavibacteria bacterium
CTGTATTGAAATTGATGAGCATATTCCAAAAGTTTCCCTGTATCTATTCCGATCAGAGCCATCGGCACCAGACCGAAATATGAAAGTGCCGAATACCTGCCTCCGATGTCTGCGGGATTAATAAAAGTACGTCGGAAGTTTTTATTTTTTGCTTCTTCCTCAAGGGGAGTTCCCTGATCTGTAATGGCAATGAAATGTTTCCCGGGATTTTCTGCACCTGACTGTTTAACTTTATCGTAAAAATATTTATAGAAGCTTAATGTTTCCGTCGTTGTTCCTGATTTGCTCGGCACTATAAACAAGCTAGTGCTTAAAATAATTTTTGCATCAACATCGGCTACAGCTTCGGGACTAGTATTATCTAGTACAATTAATTCCGGGTAACCGTCGGCAGTTCCGAATGTTTTCTGTGCAACTTCCGGGCAAAGGCTGCTTCCGCCCATTCCGAGAAGCACTATATGCTTAAATCCTTCATTCTTAATTTCTTCCGCAAAGCTTTTTATCTCATTCACCTTTTCCAAAAAAAGGTTTATGGAATCAAGCCATCCCAGCCTGTTTTCAATGCTTTTTACATTTTCAGGGTCTTCTTTCCACAAATAGGGATCTTTATTGAATAATCTTCTAGTGTACTGCTTTTTATTCAGGGATTTAAATGCTTCGCTTAAAGAGTTTTTTAAACCGCCGGGAGCAAATGTTTGGGCAGTTTCCGGGATTGAGAGGATGGCAGCTCTTTTAGCCGAAAGCATTGTCATTACTTTATCATAAGGCTCAATGAATTTCTGAATTCCGTCATGTAATAGCTGCTCGGTAATAAAATCAATATCAATCCCGATTGTTTTAAGCTCATCAAATATTTTCGTTGCTCCCTCCAGGTTATCTTCAATAGTATTTTCCCGGGGCTTTCCTTTGACTGCAAATGCTGCAATAGTCGGTTCAGGCATTGTATTCACAGTATCTTTACCAATCAGCGGGTCTACATAATAAGTTTCACTGTAAAGAGGATCTTTTGTGCCGGTGCTTGCCCAGAGAGGGCGCTGAACATGAGCTCCTTTATCGGCTAATTTCTTCCATCTTTCCCCGTGGAATATTCTTTTATAACTCTGATAAGCCAGCTTTGCGCTTGCTATCGCAGCCTTGCCAAAAAGAAGCTCAGGTCTTACGGAATTTTGTGAAACTGATGAATTTATTTTATGCCCGATAAGCTGATCTGCCAGCACGTCGATCCTGCTTAAGAAAAAGCTAGCAACGGATTTTATATCGTTAACGGATTTACCTTCGGCAGCCCTTCTTTCCAATGCTTTAATATATGCTTCTGCAACTGCTTCATAACTTTGGATGGAGAAAAGAAGGGTTATGTTTACGTTTACTCCCTCATAGAGCATTTCCTCGATTGCAGGAACTCCTGCCGGCGTGCCTGGTATTTTTATATAGCAGTTTACCCGGTTGACTTCCTTAAATAAACGGCGCGCCTCATTTTTTGTCCCTTCTGTATCATGCGCTAAATAAGGAGAAACTTCCAGGCTTACAAATCCGTCGATACCTCCCGTTTCATCATATACAGGCTTTAAGATGTCGCATGCATCCTGTAAATCCTTAACATTAAGTTCCTCATAAATATTATGCAGTGATCTTCCCTGATTAACAAGCAGCCTGATCTGCTCATCATAGTCACTCCCTTCAGATAGTGCTTTGCTGAAGGTGCTGGGATTGGAAGTAATTCCTCTTAATCCTTCGGTAATTCTCTTTCTCAGTTCTCCGCCGGTTATTTTCTGCCGGGTAAGATTATCTAGCCAGTAGCTTTGTCCATATTCTGATAATTTTAATAGATTGTTCATATTTCACCAATTTTAGAATTTGTATGAACATCATTTATGATGTTCATATTAAAAACATTTTTTTATTTAGATGCAAAAACAAATAAAATAGATACAAATATAGAGCTATTCGCAGAGATTTTTTATGATTTGGGGAATAGGAAGGTTAAAATAATTTTCCTGAATATCTTGGGAATGTATAAGGGCAATGAAATTAAAACAATAGAACACGGATGAAACGGATTACACGGATCTTTACGGATAATACAATCTATAACAAAAGTATCTGGAAATTAATAACATTTCATTTAAACTTAACATCTTCTCCTTTTTTAACAATGCTGCCTGTGTAAAGCCATGAAACTTGCCTCAATGTTAAAGCTTGATCAAATTCCGTCAGGGCAGAAATGCAGTCGGCAGGAACTATAATGTTATACCATCTTAATCCGCCGGAAGCTGCGGTATGCGCAACGCAGATGCTTGAGACTGTTCCGGCAATTACCAGGTTTTCAATTTTCCAAACACTGCTCAAGTAATGATCGAGGCTGGTGCCGTAAAAGCCGTCGTACCGGTTTTTAGTAAATACGAGATCATCAGGAAGCGGTTTCAGCTCATCTATAATTTCCCACCCCCATGTTCCTTTGCGGCAGTGCTCCGGCCATATATTCCACTCTTTATCTCCTTCAAAATGAGTGTCCTGCGTATATGCTGCACGTACTCCGGATTTTCTTGCATCATTAATTAATTTTTTAATTTTCGGAATTGTTTCTGCTGCAGATTGAACAAGAAGCGCTCCTCCTTCTTTCACAAAATCATTCTGCATATCTACAATAATCAGTGCGGTTTTGCCGGAAGGAAGCACTGCTTCATTCTTGTAGGGAATTTCCGGAACTTCAACGGTTTTGGCAGGAATAAATGGAAAAGACATATTATTTATCTTTAACAAAAATTTGAATTAAGATTTCCATTTAAATAAATCCGCAATCCAGTTCTTTCCGAACGAAATCGGGAATCCGAAATCCGAAATCCGAAATTAATCGATTATTTGTACCGAGCTTGCCTGAGGTCCTTTCTCCCCCTCTTCC
>JBLNGL010000167.1:0-3314 GCA_050264735.1 Ignavibacteria bacterium
GGCGCATTGAGAGGGAATGATTATGTATTTACCGCAATGAATTTGTTTGCAGGTGCACTTGCCGTTTATACAGTAAGAGATATTAAAAACCGGTCCCAGATTTTCAGATCCTTCCTGTATATATTGATCGGATATACCGCTGCTGTTATTGCCTTCGGCTTGGAGCAGTTTGCAGATGCCGAATCCATTCTTATCGAATTATCTTTTATAGGCTCAAATGCATTGGTAAGCCCTGTTTTAACCTACGGGCTCCTGATCTTCTTTGAACGTTTTTTCAGAATAACAACAGACCTTACGCTGCTTGAGCTTTCAAATTTTGACCGTCCTCTGCTGAAAGATCTTGCACGAAAAGCTCCCGGTACGTTTAACCATTCCATGACCATGGGCACTCTTGCCGAAACCGCGGCCGAAAGGATCGGTGCAAATCCTCTGCTGGCAAGGGTTGGCGCTTATTATCACGATATCGGAAAAACTCTGACTCCGCAGAATTTTGTCGAGAACCAGCTTAACAACCAAAATATTCATGAAAATCTTTCTCCTGAAGAGAGCGTAGGCTTGATTTCAAAGCATGTAAAGGAAGGAATAAAGCTTGCAGAAGATCAAAAGCTGCCCCAGGAAATAATTGATTTTATCCCGATGCACCACGGAACACTGGTCATGACGTATTTCAATGAAAAGGCAAAAAAGCTTTACGGCGAAGAGAAGGTGAACATCGAAGATTATAAATATCATGGGCCTAAGCCGAACAGCAAAGAATCGGCAATAGTAATGCTTGCCGACGGCTGCGAATCCGCAGTAAGAGCAATCGAAGAGCCCGATCAGGCAAAAGTTGAGAATGTAATTGAAAATATTATTCAGAACAGAATTGCCGACGGGCAGCTCGATGATTCCCCTATAACTTTTAAAGATATAAATAAAATTAAAGAGGCATTTACAAATATTCTGCTTGGACAGCATCACCGGCGCATCCGTTACCCTATGCAGGAGGAAATGGAAAAGGGAGTTGAGCCGTCAGCCGCCAAGACTTCTCCGGACGGAGAAAAAAAAGAATAATATGAATCTCTTCCTGAAGGAATATTTAAATATTCTGAAGCTTGAAAAAAACCTTTCCGAAAATACTGTAAGCTCTTACTCAAGCGATATATCTTCCCTGATTAAATTTCTGGAACCCTACGGCATAAGCGACCCTTCCCAGATCAGCTATAATCAGATTGCTTCATTTTTCAGATCTCTTAAGAATCTGGGACTTTCCAGTTCTTCATCGTCAAGATATTATTCTTCCATTAAAGGCTTTTTCAAGTACCTTTTTGCCAATAATTACATAAAAGAAAATCCGGTTGAAAAATTGGCTGCGCCTAAATTATCGAAGAGGCTTCCGGAAGTATTATCCATTCCAGAGGTTGATAAGATATTATCAAAACCCGATGCCGGGGATAAGCTTGGATTACGCGATAAAGCATTATTGGAACTGCTGTACGCCTGCGGAACAAGAGTCTCCGAAATGATTAATCTGCAGCTGTCAGATCTTTTTTTCCAGGAAGAAATAATCCGCGTTTTCGGAAAGGGATCCAAAGAGCGGTTAGTGCCAATAGGAAGCAGCGCAATCCGATGGGTGAATACTTATTTAAAAAGAAGCCGCCCTTTGCTTGAGAAAAAAATGAAAAGCGGAAATTATCTTTTCTTAAACAACAGAGGGACGAAATTATCGAGGATGGGCGCCTGGAAAATTATTGACCGTTATGCCAGGGAAGCAAAAATAATGAAAGAAGTTCATCCGCACACATTCAGGCATTCATTTGCCACACATCTTCTGGAAGGAGGCGCAGACCTCCGCGCTGTCCAGGAAATGCTCGGTCATGCCGATATTTCTAGCACACAAATCTATACACATATTGATCGCGAATACATTAAACAGGTGCATAGAGACTGCCATCCGAGAGGATGAGATTTAAAATGGAAGATGGATGATGGAAAATGGATGATGGACAAAACAGTAAGGTAAAATATTCAATAAATGTATGTTGAACGTTGATCGTTGAACATTGAAAATTTTTATAAGCAAAACTCTAATCATGCATTGATTCTTTAAAGTTAACGTATATTATAAAATATTAAATGATTCAGAATGAATTTTAGCGATATACAAGTCAGCGATAAGCTGATCTCATTCTTAACATTTCTTCCAGTATTTTTTATTTCATTATCGATTCATGAATTTGCTCATGCACTGCTTGCATATAAACTAGGAGACAATACTGCAAAAAACCTTGGCAGGCTCACATTAAATCCCATTAAGCATGCGGATATAGTGGGAACTTTAATTATGCCGCTTGCTTCATTTGCTTCAGGTTTTGCATTAATCGGATGGGCGAAACCGGTTCCGGTGAACAGAGCAAATTTTAAAAATCATCTCCGGGATGATGCAGTTGTTTCATTTGCCGGTCCGTTTTCAAATTTTATCCTGGCAATTATTTTTTTTCTTTTGTTTTCTGCATCTATTAATTGGGGATTAACGTCGGATAAATTCCTGATCAATTTTTTCTGGTACGGGGTATTTCTTAATATTTTTCTTTTTGCATTCAATCTCCTCCCCTTTCCTCCTCTCGACGGTTCGCATATTTTATTCGATTTATTCCCGGGTAAATTTACTGCATACCTTCTGAATATCGGTTTTTATGGCTCCATAATCCTGCTTCTCTTTATTTACAGCCCTTTGTGGAAGTATTTCATGCAGTTCATCAATTTAATTCTCGGAGTGTTCCTGAGTTTAGCAGGGATATCCTGAGAAAATATTTTTTCAAACCTTTCCTTTTAAATACGCCTGCCTTTTTTCTTCCGGAAATTTCTCGATTGCATACCTCAGCATTGTACGCGGCATTTTTCTGTAATGCTTTTTAAGAAATTCTTCCTCTGCATTAATATCCCGCTTCCCAATTTCTCTAAGCATCCACCCGGCGGCTTTATGAATAAGGTCATGCTTTTCGCCCAAAAGCATTTTCAAGATTTTTAAACTAGTACCGAACTCATTTCCCCTTATAAAAGCAAAGGTTGAAAGAACTGCCATCCTTCTTTCCCAAAGATTTTTTGACGAAGCAAATTTTAACAGCAGATCTTTTTCTTTATCCATCAGGTATACGCCGATTATATTCGGAGCGGAAAGATCGATTAAATCCCAGTTATTAATTCCTTTCCTGTTTTTCAGATAAAATTTATAAATTCTTTCTTTTTCGGATTCATCTCCTTTTTTGAATTTCAAAACTAAAATTAAAACAGCCGTTAGTCTTTCTTCATGAACCGGTGATGCAAGCATTTGC
>JBLNGL010000168.1:0-3915 GCA_050264735.1 Ignavibacteria bacterium
GCTGAATTATGTAAAGGATTTAAAGGGAAAATTATTAATGGTTCACGTTACTTCCGATCCGGTTGTACTTTGGCAGAATTCTTTGCTGTTCGTAAAAAAAGCTGTTGAACTGGGAATACCATTGGACTATTTCCCGTATCCCGGAAAAGATCACGGAGTTGTTGGTACGGATAAATATCATTTATATAAAAAGATTACTGATTATTTTGAAGAAAACCTGAAGAAGAATTAATCAAAATATTATTCTTTGTTTGCTTTTAATATTAAACCTAAGAGTAAGCATTGAAGCTGAAGCAGTTAAGCCGGCAAGGAAACCTAACCATACCCCCTGGACCCCCAGTTTCAGAACAAATCCAAGCAAATATCCTACCGGCAGTGCTAGAATCCAGTATGCAACAAAGGTAATCAAAGTCGGGATTTTAACATCAGTCAATCCTCTGCAGATTCCTATTCCTACGGCCTGAACGCCGTCGGAAATTTGAAACAGAGCTGCAATAATTAATAAAGAAGACGCAATAGTTATTACCGATTCATCATTGATATATAAAGCAGCTAGTTCTTCTCTGAAGATAATAAAAATTAATCCGGATATTCCCATAAAAGCTGCTCCTAAAATAAGTGCAGAAAATCCTGATTTCCTGGTTTCAGTCGGGTCCTGCCTGCCGACCGCATTTCCCACCCTTATGCCTCCCGCATTGGAAATTCCGAGAGCACCCATAAAAGAAATTGAAGCCAGATTTATTGCGATCTGATGCGCTGCAAGGGACTTTGTACCCAGCCAGCCGATCATAATGACAGCAAAAGAAAATGCGCCTACTTCGAAAAAATACTGGAAGCCGCTCGGCAGCCCGATCCTTAATATTTTAGCAATCATTGAGTATCGGATATTTCTAAGATTAAAGCTTATGCCGTACTTATGGAAAATCGATGATTTCATGATGTAAAATGTTAACGCGGCAGCCATAAATATCCGGGAACCCAAAGTTGCTAAACCTGCTCCGTCTAAACCTAAAGCAGGCATTCCGAATTTTCCGAAGATGAGTATCCAGTTGCACGCGGCGTTCACTAAATTTGCCGCAAGCGTAATGATCATAGCAGGACGGACAAAAGAAAATCCTTCAATAAACTGTTTGCAGGTCTGAAACCATAAAGCAGGTATAATAGATAGTCCGATAATTTTTGTATAGGATTCAGCTTCGGCAGCTACTTCCGGCGGCTGATTGAAATATTTAAGCAATTCAGAACAAACAAATATTACAGATGCAAAAAGAATTGATAAAACAATTGTAATGACCAATGCATGACGGAAAATAATGCTGCATTCGGAAAATCTTTTAGCCCCGACTTCAATTGCGACTAACGGTGTAACAGCATAAGCAACGCCAATTCCGATTATAAAGATTAATATGACTATGCTGTTTGCCATGGATGCCGCAGCAAGAGGAACCGGTCCTATTTTCCCAACCATAAGGCTGTCAACAACTCCCATCATTATAAATCCAAGCTGCCCGATAACTACCGGGTAGGCCAGGATTAAAGTATCTTTGATATGTTCTCTAAAATGCTGCATGGCTGAATTTTTGTGAAGCAAAAATAGGCATTTGCAATTAATAAGGAGAATGAAATTGGAAAAAATAATTCTTAAATATTTTATAGAGAAGTTGTGCTGGATTGATAGTGAAGGTATGAGTGCCTGGTGCTTTAAAATTTTTTTAATAAGATAAAACGGAGAGCTTATGGAAATCCTATAAAAAATTTATGCTGCGGTATTCATAACAGTGGCAAGTACATGTAAATAAATCCGGGCAGCCCGAAAACCAAACCAATTTTCAGCCATGCAATAAAATCGAAATGATTCCGACAATAACAAAAATCATATAGTGTCTTGAATAAAATCCGGCAGATGACAGTTCTTTATTTTCTAGAATATCTCCCAAATTCTTAAAGACATGGCGCTGCATCAAGGAAAAAACATAAAAATACTGCCACGAAGCCGGCTGAGTAATGAACAAACATCAAAGACAGATCATCAAGAGTTTTTATACCGACGGCAGATTCATAATAACGGAAGAGAAACCGGATAATATTTGCGGAAACAAATTTAAAAGGATAAACATAGAACAATACAACAGTATTTTCATTTCCTAACCCATTTTTTTACCAAATATTTTTAAATAAAGATTTTAAATACAATAAATTATTTCACAAGAAGCAGCTTCAAAGTTTTGCTGAAATCTCCTGCATTTAATGTATAGAAGTAAACACCCGAAGACAAATTCGATGCGTTAAATTCGATTTGGTGCAGTCCTGCATTTTGAATTTCATTAACAAGCACTGCTTTTTCCTTCCCAAGAATATCAAAAACCTTTAAAGAAACTTTACCTTCATTTGCCAGCTGATATTTTATTATAGTCTCGGGATTAAATGGATTCGGATAATTTTGAAAAAGTTCAAAATTAGTAAGCGTAGTTTTATCCTGATTAATACCAACTGTGCCTTTGAGAGGAAGAGTTATCTCCCATAATTTGGGACTACTAGCCCCCCATAACCCGCTTTCAACTACAAATAATTTGTTATGAACCATTTCAATTCCAAGCGGATTACTTAAATTCGAAACAAGCCTTGTAACGGCTGCACTATAATTTTCATCACCAATTTTTGTTAAAGCTAAATGGAGAATATCTTCTCCATCATCACCCGGAGCTTCCAGCCAGGCTGCATCACTGAAACTAATAACAAATGAACCGCCGGCTAAATCATCGGAAAGCACGGAATCCGCATCGAAGACAATTCCATTGGGTGAACGGTGAGAAGTAAACGTCGATATTATTGTTCCAAGATCGCTGGCATTTTTAATTGTACCTGTAACAGTATCTCGATACCTGTCGGCATCCGGTCCGTAGCTTGCTACCGGCTCAGTTAAAACAACACCATCAGGAGGCTTAGGATATTCCGGATCATTACTAAATGTTACATACAATTGTCCCGCTCCGCCTCCCCACGCATTAGGATTTAATAACGGATCATTTTGAGGAACGTAGGGAGTATCCTGCTGCGGAGTTCTGTTTCCTCCTATTCGCCATGGAAATCCGTAATGGTGCCCTTCTCTTATCCAGTTCATTTCCTCGGGATCGTCGCGGTCGCCGGAATTTTCAACCGAAAATAAATCACCGTTTGGTCCATATGCAAAATCAAAATCATTTCTTATTCCCTCGGCCATTAAATAGCCGTTTGTTCTGAGCCATTCCCTGTCGTCCTGTAAAACTATACTGTCTCCATTAACCGGCAGCTTAAGAATTATTGAGGTCAATCCGGTTTCCCGCAGCCCGGCTACCTCCCTTTCTTCACCATGATCGGTGCGCGCTCCGCTGTTTACATAAATGTAATTATTATCAGGACTGACTATTATCCCGCTCATTCTGTGGTTATAAGCCCTGCCGTATGCATATTCAATTGTTTGAGCTAATACCAACCATGTGCGCTGCTCGCTTCCGGGACTAACAGATGTTCCTTTTTTAATTATTCCTGTTCCGAAATTCTGATTCTGCTGATTTGTTTCATTCGCAACTAAATATAATATACCATCCGGACCGAAAGTAATTCCCAATGTTGAATTTAATCCATGGTCGGATGATGTATAAACTGTTTCGAGCGCTGCACTGCTGCTGTCCTGATTGAAGTTGACACGCTTAATATTGCCGTTGTTTTCAAGGAGATATAAATTTCCGGAAACAGGATCTCTTTCAATACGAACAGTAGGTCCGCCTATTGTTGCAAGCTGTTTAATTGAAATATCGGAACGGGTGGAAACAGGCTGCGCAATCAATATATGGCTGAAAATAAATGTCATAAGCAGGATGTTTCTTTTGCAGGGAAGAAATGTCATAATAATATCTCCTTTTTATTAGAATAAAG
>JBLNGL010000169.1:0-3317 GCA_050264735.1 Ignavibacteria bacterium
ATTTTGAACCATCAAAACTAACAGAATATTTACCTGCATTTTTTATATTATCAACAAGCTCATTTACTTTTTGACCAAGTATATTGAACACAATAATTTTTACATGCCCTTGATCATGCAATTCATAACTTATTGTTGTTGCCGGATTGAAGGGATTAGGGAAAATAGAAACATCAACACTTAACGTGGAATCTTTTTCCATCTCATCATTTAAAGATGTCTTGGTTTCGTCATTACAATCTTGACAATACCCGTGATTTTCATCCGGATTAAAGATTATAAATCCGCTGTAAGGTGTAAGTATGCTTTGCCGGATACTTAGATCAATTATGTCCGCAACGGTTATAGGGTTATAGGAAAGTTTCAGCATTGATTGTATTTTGCCGCCGTACCACGTAGTTGCAATTTGTTCCTTGCCCGGAATCAAGTCATTCTCTGTAATTGTAGCTGCGTATTTCTCGGTAATGTTTCTGTATTTGCCGAGTACGGTAATATCAACCGGAAATTCACCGGTAAGCTGACCGACCTGCATAATAGGTGTATTCATCGGGTAATAGCCTTCGTGTAATGCAATTAAATGCTTGTTGTATGCATAACCGTTCTGGAAACGCATTTGAACCTCCACATTTTCATAGTGGCTTATTTCATCATACAAAAAAGAATATAGCATTTGTTTAAGCGAATTATATCTTAGAAAGAATAGATTGCCTGAAGTAGGGTAGGTTATTCTTCCATAAAACGACTGCATCTGTGTTTCATAATAACCATTGTTATAGTTATATCTGAGATATCCGTTATTATCCAAATCCATAAAATGAATTTTTGTACCCGGTTTGAATTTCTGAACTACTTCGTCCGCCAACTGATCTCGGGCATCATAACTAAGATCAATTGTGTTTGTATTTGTCAGAAATAAAATTTCAGATGAATCCCCTTGTGTGTTAATAAAATCTGCTGCTCTTGAAATCAAAGGCAGTAAATTATTATAACTTGGGAAAGAACGCATCATAACTTTTTCAAATAAACTGTCGATACCATCTCTGCTGCATGCTGTCCACCTATTTCCGCCGGAAACTATTTCGTCGTAAGCTGCAATAACATTTATTGAATCACTCTCATTGAAAGCCTGCAGCAATGATTCTTTTAAATAAGACAACAGGAAATCACCGTCAAGATTATTTGTATTATACCTGTTAAAATCAGTTACAAATAATACATTCCTTGGTCTTGAAATTTTAGGAGCTTCCGGTGGATTAACTGCAAGATGGTAAAAACTCTGACCACCCTGAGTATATGTTGAAAAAAATGGTTTGTTATTTTGGACAGGGGAGGGAAGTTCCAACTCAACAAATTGATTGATATTAACAGGGATTTCTGTCTCCCATGCCTGTAGTTCCGTATTGTTTTTTGACGATAATACATTAGATCCAATAATTTTTGGCTCATAAGGATCGGAGCCGTATTTATACAGAATTTTCAATTTATTAATTCCCGGTGTTTTGTCGGAAACTAACTGAGTCATCGGCAGCCATACACGAAGTTTATCCCCCGTTGGTCTGCCTGGCAATAGGTACTGTATCTTAAATCTTCTTTTTTCATTCCGCATTATAGGAAATAATCTTAATTGAAATGCAACCTGTCCCGCATTGTTGGGAAAAGACTGTGTTAATAAACCCGGATTTCTGACAGGATTACTAACATTATTGAATAATAATTCGGCAGTCCATTTGTCCATTATATCTGCCTGCATAATGGAATCACCTATCCAATACCAAAATTGATGAACAATTGCATCTTCCGGTAAATTGAACTGCCACAGAAATTCAAGCTCATTATAATTCTTGAAAAACCAGCTGTTGAAATCATATGAAACGGTCATATACAAATTCATTTCAACATACGCCCCTTCGGGATGTATAACCAATGTTGCTTCATCAATATTTACATTATAATCTTTTACGTTGGGATAATTAGCTTCATAAACCGAAAACTCTGTTGCCTTTACAGAGGCAATGGCTGTGAAGAGCATAATATATATAATTAGTTTTTTCATTGTCTTACCCTTTTCAAAATTTTTAATTAACGGATTAATGATAATTTTAATGACTTCATTTGTGTACCGGTTTTAAGAACCGCAATGTAAATACCCGACGATACTGTTTCGCCGTTATCATTTAATCCGTTCCAGACAACTTTTATCTCGCCGGCAGAATCATACCCGGACAAATCAAATGTTTTTACTTGTTTCCCGAGTATGTTATATATATTCAGTATTTTCTTTGTATTAAAAGAACTGCTGCCCAATTTCATAACAATAGTAGTTGCCGGATTGAAAGGATTTGGATATGAATCAAGACTGATTTCCCCTGGAAGTATTTTCTGTTTTTCGGCATCATCATTTTTAACTGAAACCGCCTGCTGGTCTAAATAAATTCTGTTAAATCCTGAATAGCCTGAGGGACCCGGAATAATAAATCCCGTATAAGGAGTTAATAAATGATTCTGTACCGAAAGATCTTCTATATATTTTATTGTTGAATAACTCTGTGGCTGCAGGAATAGTTCTTGCATTATATAATTACCATACCAATAAAGACCGGTATTTTTGAGCATATCCTCGGAAACTGCCGTATTATCCTCATCCACGTTAATATTGTTAAAGTATCCGCCGCCTAAGTAATATCCGTAATAATTAATATCGAACGGTGCGCTCCCTTCATAAATTCCCAGTTCGCCGTATCTTGAAGTAATGTTAAAATTATTAATCCCGTTGTTCATATTAATTCTTGAATAAGTAATACCGGTTTGCGGAAGAGGATCTATTTCAACCGTACTTACCTTCGGTGCCCAGCAATCGAGCATTTCATCAATAAAATTCAGATAATATTTATAATATAGTTTGTTGAAGTTGCCGCTTGATAAGCGTGTAAGGTTTTCATACAAATATTCATTCCCCATGTAATATTTATTCTGGATATAATAAGACCTATAATCACTTGTTGCATCCGCAATGTTGAAGATGATTTTATGTTTTGCAGCATAGTAAGTCTGCTGCAAAAGCTCCATTACTGTTTCAGCTCTTACACCTGTTTGCCCATCATCCGATATAAGCCAGACTTCCGCATCGGTCTTTTTTTCGTTTAGAAATTGAACTATATCTTTCAGCATATAAGGAAGAGTATTCAGTTTTGGGACTATCTGGTTTACCGAGTTAATTCCTGAGGTAATTAAATTTTCTGTTCTCGGTTCAAAATTATTCTCCAGCCAGTGAACATTGAAATCACTTGTTACAAAAACCAGAGAATCTTTTTCAGTGG
>JBLNGL010000170.1:0-3528 GCA_050264735.1 Ignavibacteria bacterium
TAGGCCAGTAGTTCAGCCATGATTCTTTATCGGTAACTCCCCAGAATGTAACCCGGTCAACGGTATTTTTATTTTGTACAAGAACTTTAAATAAATCGGAATATCTTTCTGCCAGCGATCTTTGTGCGGAATCAGGAAGTCCGTTTTTATAAGGATTATATTTATCTTGATTGTCCATAGTCAGAGTAATTTCAGCGCTGATATTTTTATACGGGAGCACATCGATATCAAGCTCGGTTATCATTACTTTAATTCCAATAGCTGCAAAATCTTTAATTGTAGAATCTAGCTGGGCAGAAGTAGGCCAATCCATTTTATAATGCCCCTGCAGACCGACAGCGTCAATTTTAATTCCTAGGGATTGAAGCTTTTTGATTAATCTTATTGCACCATCGCGTTTTGGTTTATTCTCCAGCGAGAAATCATTATAATATAATTCTGCTTCCGGATCGGCTTCATAGGCATATTGAAATGCTTTAGCAATATAATCTTCTCCGATAATCTTCATCCACGGCGATTGACGTAATGTTCCGTCTTCATCCAATGCTTCATTAACAACATCCCACCCGTGTATCTGACCCTTGTATCGTCCTGCAACCTTTTGAATATGCTCCTTTATTCTTTTCAATAAAGTATCCTTATCTACAGGCTCGCCTTTTTCATTTTCAAATACCCACTTGGGAGTTTGGTTATGCCAGATAAGAGTATGCCCCACCATGAACATATTATTGTTTTTACCGTACTCTGCAAATAAATCAGGCGGGTCAAAATTATATTTATCCGGGTCCGGATGGACAGCCTCCCATTTAAGTACATTTTCAGCGGTGATGGAATTAAAATGTTTTTTGACTATTTCGGCCGCAATTTTATCCTTTTCTAATACCTGGTCCGAACTAAGCGCTGCTCCAATCATAAAATAATCTTTAAAGGCTTCTTTAAGTGCAACATCTTCCGGTGCATATCCTTTATAACCAACCGTAATAATTAAGAGGATTCCAATCCACGGTATTCTGACAAAATTTAATATTTTGATCTTCAGCTTACTCATTACGGTTAAGATTCTTGTCTTCTTAAAGTCAAATCAGTTTCAATATTTTTCATCATTTTATTTGTCAGCGGATAGAAAAACATTAGAGCTGCACCAATAAATCCAAATAGGGATGGATATATTGTTAGGAGCATAATAATGCCTGTTGTTGACTCCGGTGTTTGGGCTTGATTTGGGATAAAGCTATAAAATGCAAGTATCCAGCCGACGAGTGCACCGCCCAATGTGAGTCCAAGTTTAAGAGCAAATAACGAAGCAGCCATAAGCAGGCCCGTTGCGCGGCGTCCATTTTTCCATTCTGAAAAATCCGCTGCATCGGTATACATTGCCCACTGAAGAACTGATACCGGTCCCCATGCAAAAGAGACTATAATGTTTAGCATGTAGATAAGAATGACATTTTGCGGTTCAACAAAATAAAGCAGGCAGTTTACAAGCGAACTGGTTAAAAGCATTCCAACATAGGTATTCTTTTTATCAAATCTTTTTGACAGCCATTTAGTTAGAATTACGCCTAAAATATTAAAGATAGTGCCGATCAAGAGGAATGAAGATGTAAAAACTGCGTAAGAAAGATCAATAGTATATCCAAAAAGATTTAACTGCTGATCGAGAACATAGTACTTGAAGTAATATATTATTGACGAGCTTCGCATTACAATAAATATCAATTGAAATACCGTTGCGCTTGCAATTAATAGCCACGCTTTATTATTGAATAAATCCTTTAAATCCTTTTTGATTTCTGCTTTTTGTCCTTTTGGGGGATGTACCCTTTCCTTAGTCGAAATGAATGTAATGAATAAAAGTATTACTGCTAATCCGCCAAGACATCCCATTGCCCACGGCCACCCGGCTGCATCATTACCGTTTCCAAAATATTTTACTAGAAAAATTGTAGATCCCTGGACAATTAATCCGCCGGCAAATGCAGCCACAAACCTATAGGATGATATTTCCGTACGTTCCATAGAATCAGGTGTAAGTACCCCCATAAGCGCCGCATAGGGGACATTAACAATTGTGTACATTACCATCAGCAGATTATACGTTATATAAGCATATATAAGTTTCCCGGACAGGTCATAGTCGGGGGTAGTAAATGCAAGCACCCCCATAATAGCCATAGGAACGGCAAAGAAAAAAACGAACGGGCGAAATTTACCCCATCGTGTATTAACGCGATCCGCAATTGCGCCCATAAAGGGATCGTTAATTGCGTCAAAGATGCGCGTAAATAAAAACAGGGTTCCAACCATTGCCGCCGGGAGTCCAAATACATCGGTGTAAAAATTTAGAATGAATATTACAAAAGTCTGGAAGTATAAATTAGAAGCAGTGTCACCTAAAGCATAGCCGACTTTTTCTTTAAGAGAGAGTTTTCCAGTTAAAGAAGATTTTGATATATCTGAAAGATTTTCAGTATTTGTTTCCACATTCCACCTTATTTATAATCAATGTAATAAGAGATGACATTTTATAAATAGATCCTTAGGCTGAACATTATTTACAAGAAGAGCAATTCCGTAATTTTTAAATTATAAAAACTCTCATGTAAAATAATAGAAACCTATCTGATTATAACAGCCACTTTTTATCATTAACTAACCAGATAGCGTCAGAGAAAATTTTTTAACATACAGGTACTCTATTATTGAATTCTAAAAAATTAATATCAATTAACGTTTAAAAGATAATAATAAAAAGAGTGCTGTTTACTTCACTAAATCAGTTATGAATGATTTCAAATATTTCGAATCTATTTTTTTACAATTTGTTTTTTTCTGAAGCTCTTTAATATACTGCAAAACGATTTGCGTAAATACCGCACCAGGTCTAGGATAAGCGGCTACAATATAATGAGGACCCGGTGCTGATTCACCTTCTTCCTGTTCAAGTTCGGCTCTCAAGTTATCAGGTGATATTAACGAATTAGCATACTGAAAGATCACTTTATCCATTGCCTTATAAACTTCTTTGCTTTCTTTGGTCAAACCATAATAATCTAGAAGCTGTGCAAAAACATAATTCGAGGTAGTATAAACATCTTGTCCCTGTTCAGATTCGACCGTACCTCCGTTTTCTGTCCGGCACATTGCCCAGCCCATATACGTCTTATTATTTTTATAAATTGTCTTCAGAATTTTCTTTGCTTTATCAGCCGGAATAAACGATTCTTCACCGATTGCAATCAAATACCATAAAGCATCTAATTGATTCGTCCAGACATCTTTATTCATTTTTTTTGTGATCGGATCATAGCAGGTAACATAGTACTGGAGGTTCGTTCCTTTTTTATTCTTGTGTTCCCTCCATAATTTTTCAAAAGCCTTGTCAGCTTTTTCAAAACATGCCTGAAACTTTTCTTTTGCAGATGCATCTCCCACCATATCTGCCATAATGCTCATCGCATGGCAACCTGCCATGTAGGTTGTAGCATCGTAGCTATCAACTCCGAATAAAGTCAAATTATCAAATGT
>JBLNGL010000171.1:0-3076 GCA_050264735.1 Ignavibacteria bacterium
GGAATCAGTTTTAAAAACCCGGCAAGTACAATTAATTCGACATTAAATTGAATTAATAAATCGGAAAGCTCATGGTAGCTGATCCGACCTTTGTCTGCTCTCGGTGGATTCACGCTCTGCGGACTTCCTATAGCGTAGGTTGGAATTGAATGGCTTCTAGCTATTTCAAAAGCCGGGCAATCAATTTTATCGCTGAAGACGGCTTTTATTTCAATAAGGTTCCTTAGCTCATCGGAATTAATTATAGCTTGAAGATTTGAACCTCTACCGGAAACGAATACAGCTATTTTCAAGGTAATTTATTAAAAAAATCGAACAAAATTAGTTAAATGATAAAATATTGTCAATAAATCAGTTATACTTTAATAAATAATATTTTTTCTTAGAAGGATTAGGAAAGAAGTATATAACTAAAAGAGTAATTATCTCTGATTGCGGGTAATTTATAGAACTCATTACAAGTTTTAAGATATAAATTGGTTTATGGTATGTTAAGACTGTTTGCCAGCGAATAAAGCATATTTTTCAATTTATTCTGATAATCAAAATCGGTATGATCATCTGCCTTCTCTAAGAAATTTTTTGCTTCCAAATCGTTTCCCAATTTATGACTGGCTCTCGCGGCAAAGTAATCTGCAAAAGGTTTTATCCATTTTTCATTCCCGCAATTAAATTTTCCGACAGATTGAGCAAGCTCCAAAGATTCACTATAGTTTGCTAAACAATATGCAGCTTCGCTTAAATAAAGAGCTGTCTCAGCTTTCAGAGGTTCACCTTTTTCACGGCTGAATAAAAGCGATAATGAATCATAAGCAGCATGATAATTTCCATCATCCAAAAGATTAGCACTGGTGATTAAATATATTTCATTCTCATCCAAAGTCCGGGAACTATAAACCTCCCCTTTTCTTCTGGCAAATATATCGTCCTCAATATCCATATTCCCTTTGCTTGTTGATTTAAAATTCTTCAAAGCAGCTTCTCTTTCACCGGCCAGCTCGCAGCATAAACCGAGTCTAAGGTGCGCAATACCTTTATAATCATTTTCGATCCCTTTATCAATAAACTTGCGGTAATAGTACTTTGCGGAATCAAACATATTTCTTCTATAGAATAAGTCTCCAAGCAGAAAATTCGAAAGAGAAATAAGCTGTCTGAATTTCAGGTTGTATTCTGTTTCAATTGAATCGGAATCAGCCGAAGCAGCTGACTTGGTAATTTTCAAAAGAAGCTTTTCCGCAGATGTCAGGTTCCTTTTTTTCATTTCCAGAACAGAATACGAATAATTGAACAAAATATTGCCGGGATATTTTGCAGCGAGCTTTTTTAAAAATACGCCGGCAGAGTCATAATCGAACAAAATTTCCGAATAAATTTGAGATAAATAATAGTGGGCTTCAATCCTAGCAATGCTTCCTTTTGATGCGGCAAGCTTAATATATTTTATCCCGGTATCTTTGTCTCCCGTAATACCTGCAAGGTTCAATGCCCATTTAAATGCGGAGGGGATTTGTCCGAATGCAAAGTTATAAAGGCCTAAACCTAAATACGCATCATAAAACTGAGGGTTCAGTTCTATCAAGTCACTAAGAAAAGATTCCGATTTTTTACTAGCCCATGCTGCATCCAAATAATTTCCGGCTTTAGCGAAAGCAATTGCCCGGTAAGTATAAGTATTCCCTAGTGTATAAAGAATATTTTCATTGGTGCCGTTCTCATCAAGAATTATCTTAGCTTTATCGATAGCCAGGTCGGAGCAGGAAACGAAATCATTAAAATCATTTTCATCTTTACTGCTTAGGTAATACCACAAATAAGTGCTTGAGAGATAATGATATCCCCTTGGGTCTTCAGGGTATTTTTTAATAATATTCTGAAAAGTTTCCGAAGCTTCGTTAAAATTAAAGTTGTAATTATACTCGAGACCTTTTTTAATCAGCTTTTCAATCTGCTGCTGGGCGGATGCCTTTAACGGCAAAAAAAGAATTATGAAAATAAAGATGAAAACAGAACAGAAAATTTTAGTCTTCATAGCTTTAAGATTTTTATTGATAAACCGGATCAAAAAAGTACCGAAGACAATGCTTTATTTATCCCTGTTTTATATTTCAAAAGATTGGAACAAGCTTCAAAAATATTTTCATAAAAAACATGAGCATGAATCATTTTAATCAAACCGAAGAAACCAATAATTCTTTTTCCTCAGCATACTTAAGTGAAGCCTTTACAAACTCTCTAAATAACGGATGAGCTCTAGTGGCGCGGGATTTCAATTCGGGATGAAACTGGCAGCCTAAAAACCAGGGATGGCCGGGCAATTCCATAATTTCAACGAGTTCCCTATCCGGAGAAAGACCGGGAAAAACCATTCCATGCTCTAAAAGAACCTTCCTGAATTTATTATTTACTTCAAAACGGTGCCTGTGCCTTTCGGATATAAAAGTGCTTTTGTAGGCTTTATAAGCATTTGTACCTTCTTCAATGTTGCAAGGATAAGCACCCAGCCTCATTGTTGCACCCATATTTTTTATATTCTTTTGATCGGGCATCAGATCAATTACACTGTAATTATTTCTTTTAAACTCAAAGCTGTTGGCTTTAGAAATTCCGCACACATTTCTGGCAAACTCTATTATGGCGCACTGCATTCCAAGGCATATACCGAAGAAAGGTACATTATTTTCCCTTATATATTTAATTGCTTTTATTTTTCCCTCAATTCCTCTTTCACCGAAGCCGGGAGCTACTAAAATTCCGCTTAAACCTTTAATAAGTTTTTCCGGTTCTTCAAACTCAAAATCCTCTGCTCTTAAATTCTTTACGTGGACCTTCGTATTATTTTCGGCTCCGGCATGCACGAACGCTTCATTTATGCTTTTGTAAGCATCAAGATGCTCCGTATATTTTCCGATTAATCCGATTTCGATGTTGGCAGCAGGATTTTTAATTCTTGCGACAAGATTTTCCCAGTCTTCAAGTTTAATCTTCCTGTCAGGAAGATTAAGCCTTTCTACCACAAGCTGATCTAATTTCTCTTTGCAGAATACCAGGGGAACTTCATAAATTGAAGTGCAAT
>JBLNGL010000172.1:0-3191 GCA_050264735.1 Ignavibacteria bacterium
TTAAGAAGCTGTGGAGAAAGCCCGGAAGGACTTTCTCCTTTTTTATATTTGAAATTATTGACTACAGTATTAATTTGAACCTAAAATGAAAATAATTAAAAGATATACATCCCTGTTTTTAATTGCCGGTTTATTTTTCACCGGGTGCGATAAACCGGCTGTTACAGAGCTGGTCCAGGATGAAGATCAATACACAGTCGAGGCTATGACGGAAGATCCTTCCGACGAATCGAAAAGTATTGATTCAATCGGTGTAACGGATAACCTTTTAAGATATACCAGTGTGGTAACTTTGGCCGGATTAACAACTTCATATTATAATTTTAAATTTGATGAATCTTCAGCCGCCCAGGCATTACTGTTTGACAAAAACCAGCCGATTTATTCTCCGGAAGGAGATTTAATTGGGTATCATACTATTACTCCCGGAATAGTAAGATTTGATAATAAGATTGCCAGATTATTACCGTACAAATTTAAATTCCGGAGAGAAGGCTCGATTGCAGATACTGTTGCCGGAAATCAATATATACTTTTCAGCAGGCAGCGATTCGGAGATCCGTTTGAGTTTCCATACGATTCCTTTATCAATTTCAGTTATACTCCTTTTAACGGTCAGAATGGTGGAAGCATAGATATTGTTACTCCAAAAAAAATCGATGCTAGTGTTAGTGTTAAAGGGAATATCCGCAATCGTACTTTGGATGTTTTGCTGGAGTGGAAAAATGTTTCTAACAGGAAAATCGAAATTATTTTATGCGGTAAAATTATGCGGAGTAAAAGCATTATACCTGTTCTCAGGTTTAAAACTGAAGATGACGGAAAGTTCCCTATACCGGCGGAATTATTAAATAATTTACGATTCGCTCTATACGATAATTTAATCATTTTGCTTGAAAGAAAAAGTGAAACAAAATATACATTTGAAAGAGGGGACCTCTATGTTTTTTCTAAAAGCGTTCATAGAATAGATATTGATATTCCTTGAAAGAAACTTTAATCATTTTCATAGTTATGTTAATTTCAATTAAATCGGCTGCGCAAAACTCGCTGTGCTTGTCAGGATACTGGACTCCCGGAAGCAGACAATCTATTATGAATTCGTTAGAGTCGAATCCATCCGCTTACTCAATGATCAAAGATTGGGGTCTAACGGTTCTATACGGATCTGAATTTTCCTCCGATATTAAAAGCAATCTCTATTCAATTTCCATTTCAAAGAGAATAGCCGGACATGCATTTTCTTTAAGGTATACACCTGGGTATCAAAAAGAATTTCTATTTGAGAACAGCCAGTCATTTTCTCAGGCAGATTCATCCATTGAACCCCTGAATTCAAGATTTTCCTACAAAGAAATTTTTGGATTTGGTTATTCATACAAAATATCTGAAAAAATAAGTTCGGGTTTTGCGCTCAGGTATTTTACACAGGAATTCAATCGGGATGCTTTGAATTTAAACTTCCCGAATGACACCACTATATTTTTCAGTGTCGATAATTATACCGAAAAGGAAAATTACTGGCGGGGAGATTTGGGGATTAACTATTTTATTTCTCAGAAAGTTTTTATAAACCTGAGTTCAATAAATCTTTTAACCGTAAGTGAAGGGAATATTTCTCCGGAAAATGAAGATTTTAAATTGAATAAAGAAAAAAGGGCACTTCTCGGGATATCGTATGCACCTTTAGACCTGTTTAATTTAAATTTCCTTTACGAGACCAACAATTCATTTCAAGCAGGATTTTCAGGTTCTTTTAATATTTCCACAAAGGGAAAATTGACATACGGGGCTTCACTATTCCATGATGACTTTCAGTCTCCCTTTTTTGCAGGAATAGTTCCAGGAATTTCATTCTCAACCGGTTTGTTCAATGTAACGGTCTCCGGAGTAAAGTATTTTTCCCACCGAAGCAATACAGGTTCTTTTACCGAATTTAAGAATTCGGGTATTGATAATATTATTAATAATCAATACAGCTTTGATAAATTAATTTTGTCATTTGGCTTTACACTTAATACTCTTCCGGAAAGACTGGTAGAATTTGTCAATGTTGAAGTTCTAAATGATATTTACCCTACTTTTACAGAAAATTATCTTAATACCCCCTTTGCTGCAGGGGAAGTGGTAAATTTGTCCGAAAACCCGGTTAACGTTAAACCTTCTTCTCATATCGGCGGCATTAATAATGAAAATATCTATTCGCCTTTTGTACTTATTCCGCCAAGGGATACGGCGAAAGTTTTTTTCTATACCATAATTCCGGATACGGTGAAAAGAGAAAAAAGCGGAATTTCTTACGCAGATTTTTATTTAACAACGGTGAACGAATCCCCGGATGATGAATTCCAAAAGCCTCTGCTGGTCAACGGTAAAAATGCCTGGGATGGAAAAGTAATTAATCTCCGTTACTTTATAAAAGATGATTATGAATTATCAATGGCTTCTTCAAAAGAAATTCTTAGTAAATATAAAATTATTCTGGATACATTAAGAGAAGAGCTCACTCCGTTTTATAAATCAAAAATAATTTTCAACAACCTGGTTAAAGAACTTATTTATGTATCCGATCCACGCGCATCTTCGGATTATGTTCAGTTCCCCCATGAAACTTTAAAATTAAAAGGGGGCGATTGCGATGATCTGATTGTATGCTGCAGGTCGCTCCTTGAAAGTGTAGGGATCCAGACAGCTATTGTCGACTATAAAGAGGAAAACGAAACCGGCCATGTTAATATTTTAATAAATACCGGACTATCCCCGGTTCAGGCCGGATTAATAACCGGAAACGATCAAAAATATTTAATTAGAAAGAACAGTACCGGATTTGATGAAGTATGGATTCCGGTAGAAACCACTTCATTGACAAACTTTGAAACTGCATGGGATATCGGCTCCGTAAAGTTTTTCAATGAAGCAATCAACAGCTACGGGATAGCGAAAGGTACAGTTGAAATCATTGATGTATATTAAATGAATTTTAAAGGTGTAGAAATGGATAAAATAATTTTATTGCTGGTTCTTTTTTGGGGTTTCAATTATGCTCAGACTTATAAGGCTGAGAAAGTTCATGGAAGCGTCAAGGTACAGGCGGGTTCAAGCGAAAATTGGATTGAAGTAAAAGATAATGACGAGCTCAAAGCAAACAGCCTTATTATGACGGGAAAAAATTCTTCGGTAAGATTGAAAAA
>JBLNGL010000173.1:0-2820 GCA_050264735.1 Ignavibacteria bacterium
CATAAATCCACAAGGAAAGCGGGATTACATTATCTAATTGGTATTTTATCAGTGAGGAACTCGGTGAGGATTTTTATTTCTTCAAAAAATCTTTCCTGTATGGGGAAAAAACGTCAATTAAAATTCCTTCCTCAAGACATGTTACTCCATGGTCAATATCCGGAGAAACAAAAAAAGAATCCCCTTCTTTTAAGATTTTTTCATTATCGGCAATTATAGTTTTAAATTTTCCTTTCCCTATATAAGTCGCCTGCCTTTGCGGATGTTTATGTATCGAACCAACTGCACCTTTTTCAAAATGCACAAGCACCATCATTAAATGCTGATCGTATCCAAGAATTTTTCTTTTGACACCTTCCCCGGTTTTTTCCCATTCAACTTTCTCATTTTCGATAAAATGTAAACTAATTTCATTCATTTCTTTTTAGGATCCTTAAAAAATCATTATCGATCAACTCTTCCGGATGCATCGCCTTTTGCTAACTTTTCAACTTCTTCAATAGAAACGAGATTAAAATCTCCTGGAATAGTCTGCTTCAGGCATGAAGCCGCTACCGCAAATTCTAAAGCTTCTTTTGTATTTTCTTTTGTAAGCAGTCCGAAAATTAATCCGCTTGCAAAAGAGTCTCCGCCGCCAACTCTATCAACTATTTCCACATCATATTTCTTAGACCTAGAAGCTTTCTTGCATTCTTTATCATCAATCATCAATGCACTCCAGCCGTTCCTTGAAGCGGAGTAACTTTCCCGAAGGGTAATTGCCGCAGCTTCAAAATCATATTTACTTTTCAATTCACCTGCTAGCTCAGCATAACCCTCCTCGCTCAATTCACCTTTTATAATATTCGTATTCTTTGGTTTTAATCCGAGACTTTTTTCTGCATCTTCTTCATTTGCTATACAGACATTTACATATTCCATCAAAGGATTCATTACAGACTGAGCTTCTTTTTCCGTCCATAACTTCTTACGGAAATTTAAATCACAGCTAATCTTTACTCCTTTTTTCTTTGCGATTTTACAAGCATCAAAAAGAGCAGTTTGGGTATTCTTTCCCAGTGCGGGCGTTATTCCTGTCCAATGGAACCATGCCGCATTTGTAAAAGCTTCTTCCCAGTTTATTTCACTGGAATTGATGGTGCTGATCGCGGAAAAGGATCTGTCATAAATTACCTTTGAAGCTCTTTGACTTGCCCCGGTCTCAAGAAAATAGATTCCGATTCGTTCACCTCCCCTAACAATGTATTCATCATGAACTCCGAATCTTCTGAGATGATTTACTGCGGATTGCCCGATTTCATGTTTAGGCAGTTTGGTGATAAAATAACTTTCCAAACCGAAATTAGCCAAAGACACTGCAACATTTGCTTCCCCTCCCCCGAAAGTTGCATCGAAGCTTTGTGCCTGAACAAAACGGCTGTAGCCGGATGTGGATAAACGGAGCATTATTTCCCCGAATGTTAAAACCTTTTTAGACATTGAATATCTTCCCGTTTTATATGAATTAGTTTATGATTTTGCAGAACTAATACTCAGCATTAAAACCCTTGCATTTTCTATTAAAACCGAGAAATTATTTTCATCAATTGCTTTCTGATTCAATAACGCGCTGCCGATTCCAACTGCACATGCTCCGGCTTTCAGCCAATCCCCTGCATTTGTTAATGAAACTCCCCCTGTAGGCATAAGCTTCAGATGAGGTAAAGGAGCTTTTATTGCTTTAAAAAAAGCCATCCCTACTATATCTGCAGGAAATACTTTTATAATATCTGCTCCTTCCTCGTATGCGGTTTGAATTTCAGTAGGACTGAAACAGCCCGGCATTACAGCAGTATTATTTTTATGAGCAGTCTGCAGAATTTCTTTTTTAAAAACCGGGCTCACAATATATTTTGCCCCGGCATCAATTGCTCTCTGCGCATCTTTCGGATTCAGTACCGATCCCATTCCAAGCATCATTTTATCATTAAATATCTTGGAAGCTTCTTCAAGCAGTTTGAATGCATTCGGAGTTGTCATTGTTAATTCAATGGAGGCAACTCCACCCGCATATAATGCTTCTGCAATTTTATTAAACTTGCTGCCGTCTTTCAATCTGATAACGGCAACAGCACCGTTTTCAACAATTTTATTTATTATATGTGATCTTGACATTTTTTACTTCCAATTTTAAAAATTTATTAATTGAATTTTCTCAAAGCAGATTATATGCAAAAAGAAATTAAAGCTAAAGTTCTAAATGCAGCAGTTTTATCTCCCCATCCATCCGCCGTCTACCGTAATGACAGTTCCATTCAAATAATTGGATGCATCGGAGGCAAGGAATACTATAGTACCCATCAAGTCTTGAGGTTTACCCCATCTTCCGGCAGGTATTCTGTCGAGTATTGCTTTATTTCTTATGGGATCCTCCCTCAGCGCTTTTGTATTATCAGTTGCAATATATCCGGGCGCTATTGCGTTAATTGTAACACCTTTTCCAGCCCATTCATTTGCAAAAGCCATTGCAAGCTGTTTGATCCCTCCTTTTGATGCTGCATATCCCGGTACAAGAATTCCTCCCTGGAAAGATAATAATGAGGCTATAAAAATAATCTTTCCATACCCTCTTTCAGCCATTTTCTTTCCGATTTCCCTCGTCAAAATAAATTGTGCGGATAAATTAATCTCAATCACCTTATCCCAATAATCATCAGAATGTTCCGAAATGGGTTTACGCAGAATTATTCCGGCATTGTTTACAAGAATATCAATCTTGGTAAAATCATTATTGAGCTTTTTTATAAGATCGTAAAGAGAAGAACGGTTGGATATATCGCA
>JBLNGL010000174.1:0-4095 GCA_050264735.1 Ignavibacteria bacterium
TGTGAAGATATGGTGTACCCGAGTACTCGTTTCCAAAAAATAAGATACTGGTACCTAAGGATTCTACTCCGGTAAGCATTAAATTTCCTTCCGATGGTTGGATTCGAAAGGCAAGCCCGAGTCCATTATTCACAACCGCACCTCCAATAAGGTTAAATTCCTCACTTATTTTGTCATTAACCGCAACGAAATATCCTTTACCTGTAAGACATATATAAGCTATCTTTTCTAAGCTTGTGCTGAAAACAATGACATTTTCTCTGGTAACTTTTATTTGATATTGGTCTACCGGAACTTCTTTTGGAATAATTCCATAAAGGGCGCTGAATTTTTCATCATCAACAATCAAAAACCATTTATCATCTTCTTTTACGCCATAAGCAACCTTTTTACCATCAGGACTGAAATAAGGAATACTAACATCATTATATTTTTCACTCTTTTTCTCATCAACAACCATGAACATCTTATCGCCTTCCTTTGCCCAATACCCAAACCTCTTGCCGTCAGGACTGAAGCAAGGAATACTAACATCATCATATTTCTCACTCTTGATGTTATCCACTACCATAAACCGCTTGTCGCCTTCCTTTGCACTATAAGCAACTACTTCACCATCTGGGCTGAAGTAAGGATCCCTGACCCCATCATATTTTTCACTCTTTTTATCATCAACAACTATTAACGATTTATCACCTTCCCTTGCACCGTAAGCAACTCTTTTACCATCAGGACTGAAAACTGGAACGCCAATCGCAATGTATTTTTCACTTTTTTTGCCATCGATAACCATAAACCAGTTATCGCCTTCCTTTGCACCATAAGCAACTCTTTTACCATCAGGGCTGAATTGAGGATCAGTAACCCAATCATACTTCCCACCCTTTTTGTCATCAATAACGATAAACCATTTATTCTCTTTATTATCTTTGTTTGCACGATAAGCAATCCTTTTACCATCAGGACTGAATTTAAGAGCCTCAACTTTATCATATTTTTCACTCTTTTTATCATCAATAACAATAAACCATTTGTTCTCTTTGTTTGCGCAATACGCAACCCTTTTACCGTCAGGACTGAAGTTAGGGCAAACAATATCATCAAACTTATCTGATTTTTTATCTCCTATGATCATAATCCACATACTATCTTCTATTGCCTTATATGCCAACACCTTACTATCAGGACTAAAGTGCGGAGGACCGACATCATCATATTCCGGACCTACTGAATCGTTCACAACTACTGCTAGTTTGTTGCCTTTTTTAAGAATATATGCAACACTCCTACCATCAGGACTAAAAACATGTTTGTTTAGATCTTCATCTTTAACATCTGCGGGCAAAACGGCAAGAAGTTTTTCTTCAAAACTTACAATGTATTTTGTCTGACTATCTGCGGTCTCTTTTTCCTTTTGTTGAATATATACATATAAACCGATACCTAATACTAACAGTGTTAGAAATACAACTATAATTTTTTTGCCATTCATGGTTTTTTTTGTTGTTAAAAAAATAATCACTGCTTATCAGAAGGCTCTCAACCAATCATTGTACTTTGTAAGTTTAAAATTTTCTTCAACTGGTAAATTCAACTCATCCACTGCCTTTGCATTATTTTTGTTTTGTTCTCTCAATGTACCTGCTGAGCCTGATATTTTACGAAACCTGAATTATAAATTATTAAAAGTTACTATTAAGAAAAACTTTTTTATTTAATTGACTGCAACATATCAATACAAGTTCTGTTTTAGAATTGCCATAGTTAATGAATTATAAAATTAAAAAAGCGAACCGATGTTTAACCGGTTCGCCTTTGATTCATCCAGACTAACGAACTAAATTACTTCTGTAAAATCATCTTCTTGCTTATTGAAAATTGCCCCGCTCTCATTTCATAAAAGTAGATTCCGTTCGCCAGGTTCGACGCATCGAACGTTACCTCATGCCGCCCGGCAGAGTACTCTCTTCCGGCAAGTTCAGCGAGTTCTTGTCCCAATGAGTTGTACACTTTCAGCGAGACATAACTATTCTCCGGAATTCCGAATGATATAATTGTGGATGGGTTGAACGGATTCGGATAATTCTGATTCACATAAAAGTTTTCGGGAAGCTCTGGGGGGGATTCCTCTTCCGCAGATGATTTTGATATATTGCCGTACCCTATCATACCATTGCAGTGCAGCCACTCACTGTTCGATCCGCCGCATTGGTTGTTTTGCCAGACACCGGTGTTGTAAGTTTGGCTTTCAGATTGGCGTGTCACCCCATTAACCTGGATGTAATCAATCTGTACATCTCTTCCGCTTGCATCATTGGTAAATGCTACAGTAATACCGCCGGTTAATGAGGTTGTAGCACTGCGATTCACCATGCTTGTTGTTAAGGTCCATGTTTGAACATTCTGATTATTTACACGAAGAGTAATGCTTTCCTGTCCGCTTGTTCCACGTGCTCTTACAAGAACCGTTCTTGATCCGCCGCTGCTGCTTCCGCCGCTGCTGCTGCTGCTGCTGCCACCAGAACCCACTGTTATATTAGAGCTCCCGCTGCTTTGATATCCTTCTGTGGCCATTATCTGGTAAGCCCAACTGCTCCCCAGATTCCAGCCTTTATTTGCCCACGCGTTAACGTGGTTGGCAAAAGTTATGGTTCCGCTCGATCTTTTCGACGTCCTAACGCTCCAGTACTGATAAAAAGTTTGATTGCCGTCAATGGAAGGCTGGTTGATCCGTTGGGTCCGATGTAAATTATATGTACCGCCATCACTGTTAACGGTGCCTGATGACGATACTCCAGGAGGCGTCCAACTGCCATAGTTATCAACTACATAATATTCTATAAGTGCGTTTCTCGTCCACCCATAGAGACACAAATATCCATTGCTGCCGCCATTGAAGCTTCCTGAATAGGTTACTACCCTAGATGAAGAACCAGTACTCCAGCCTTTACCGCCGACAAAATTCCCGACATTGCTCCATGAAACACTATAATTGCCGCCGGAACCCAAAGTCATGCATGCGGACCCTTGACCACTTGTCCACCATGAATAGTAATAGCCGTTATGCGTGCCTGTTTGATTTGAGCATATCGTCTGGGCAGTTGACTGTTGCGCAATCAACAGCACAGCCAATATGCATGTTAATGTAATTTTGAGTTTCATAAATATACTACCTTTTGTTTGAGTGAATATATTTTAGTGAATTAAAAGATTACTTTATAAAAAATTAATTAAGGAGGACTCAAACAGTGGAGAGGCAGTAGCAGTGTGCCGCAAAAAGGATAGAAATTCGGCCTCCTATGCAGGGCAAAGCCGATTTGCATACAGCATCCTTTCTTTAATGGTTAAACGACTAAATTGAATACCGTTTATTGTTATAAGCTAACAACGTTTTTTTCGTCGCACCATTGCAGGCAGAGCGGTAAGGAGAATATACTGGCAAAATATATCACCCCCTGCAGAAATTTCCAAAAACTTATCCGAGAGAGTATTGAAAGTAAAAGTTTTTAATGAACTAAACCAATCAAATCTTGGTTGAACCGATTCAATGTATGAAAGTTGTACTAAAAAAGCAAGAGAATTTTTGCCTTCACGGAAAAAATAAAAAAACGCATATGGGCTTTTAATCTCTAATGGGGCGGAATTACCTCTTTGCTGCAGGTTCAAACCTGCTTCTAATATTAGGCCGGATTTCCCAGGTTTTCTTTTTGTGACAATATAGAATTAATCGTTTATCTCAGCTCATTATAAAACTTATTGTTTACAATAGTTGATATACTTTTTGAATCCATTAGGTTTAACACTCTCTTTGCACGTACAAATGAATCATCCCTATAGGCATTATAGTTGGGTTTGTTTTTTAAAAAACTATTTATCCTGATTCTTCCTGATGCATGTATATATTCCCCGTCTCCAATATAAATCGCTACATGTGTAATTTTATCCTTTATAGTATCATCTCCTTTTTCTCCAAAAAAAAGGAGATCGCCCGGCAAAAGGTTGTCCAATCTATCTTTTGTATCAACGTATTCTCCAATATTAACCTGCTGCGAAGCATCCCGGGGAAGAATTAAACCATTTAGGAAAAAAACTGTT
>JBLNGL010000175.1:0-6303 GCA_050264735.1 Ignavibacteria bacterium
GCTGTCCGGCTCATGGGTCTTGAACCTTTTTCGGGAGAATGATTAAATCTGAATGTAATCACTTTCATTGCATCAAACCCGGCCCAAACGTAAGGCCCGCTGTCATTAGTGCTTCCCGTAAGCATCCGTTCTGCTTTTCCTGATTTTATTCTTTCATATCCCATCAGTACGGCTTCCGTTCCTGTGCTGCAGGCCGATGAATTTGTTGTTACCTGGTTTCCAAGTCCGAGCATTCCGCTTAAGTAAGCAGACACTCCGCTGACCATAGTCTGCTGAACCGCATTGCTTCCCAGTCTCCGCACTTGTTTATCATCGATCATGTAAAAGGATTGGCGCATTTTATCCACTCCCGAAGTCCCGGCACCGAATATTAATCCGCTGCTGTAATCAGGCTCATCCGTATTATTATTTTTAAATCCTGCATCTGTCCAGGCGTCAATTCCTGCAATACAGCCGTAGAGAATACCCGAACTGTTGAAGTTCCGCAGCTGAAGCGGGGTAAAATATTTTTCTTTCATCTCATCGGGAACTTCAGGAATCCCGCCGATGCAGCATGAGAAATTTAATTCTTCAAGCTCTTTAATAAATTTAATCCCCGATCTTCCGCATTTTATTGCTTCTAAAAAATTTGTAATTCCGACTCCATTTGGAGCAGCAACCCCTATTCCGGTTATGACTACACGATTATTCATCAGGTAATTTGTTAGTTATCATTCCGGCAAGAATGCCTTTGCACACCAGTACGCCTTTTTCATTTTTCATTTCTGCACTGCATTTTAATTTCCCGAACCTGAAATAAATTTTTTGCGAAATAACCGTAACGGTTTCTTCAGGGTAAACAGGCAAAAAGAAATCCGTCTGTGAAGAAACCAGGGCAATTTTAGGAAATTCTTTAATAGATATTTTATCCTTCAAAAGATAAATACCGAGACAGACCAATCCTATCTGAGCCATAGTTTCAATTAAAATTACTCCGGGTGTAACCGGATTGTCCTTAAAATGACCGCCGTAAAAAAAATCCTCTTTATGAAAAGTATGCCTTCCTTTTGCACCGTTTTCATTAATTTCAGAAAGCGAATCCACAAATAAAAACGGATGAGTATAAGGTAGTAGCGAAATAATTTCTTTTGGTGACATATAATTATGAAAGATGTTCTCCACCGTCAACGGGGATCACTGCGCCATTAATCCATGAAGCTTCATCCAGCGCCAGCAAATAAACGGCATCTGCAATGTTTTCCGGAAGAGTTAAACGCTTATACGGATTTCTTATCTTCGAATACTCCGCCAATTCCTGGCTGCCGGGGATCATCCTGAAAGAATTTGTATCTGTGATTCCGGCTTGGATACAGTTTGCCCTGATTCCATACGGAGCAAATTCCAGTGCAATATTTCTTGTAATTGCCTCCAGTGCTGCTTTTGCTGCCGATACTGCAGCATAATTTTTCCAGGCTTTTCTATTTCCTTCGCTTGTAAAGCTAAGTACTCTTGCGTCAGGCGAAAATAAGCCGCAGTTGTAAAGGTCTTTGGTCCAATCGTATAAACTAATTGCCATTGCTTCCAATGTTAAATGGAAGTCGTCATTATTCAGAACCGGAGTATATTCGCCGATCATCGGTTTTAAATTTCCTTTTGCTATGCTGTGGATCAAGATTCTAACGCTGCTTTTCTCTTTCCAATTCTCCTTTAAACCTAAAATAACTTCATTTCTGGTCTCAGGTTTTAGGGCATCTGAATTGAAAGACAAAAAGCCGATATTATCGGATTTAATTTCATTGAAATGCTGTTCTATATTCGGAAGATCCGATTTACGGTCTCGATGAACAATACAGATATTCATTCCGTTTTCCGCTAGTTTTTTTGCAGCAGCCAATCCTAATCCTGTGGAACCGCCGAGGATAACTGCCCAATAATTTTTATCTTTAAATTCTAATGACATTTCATGAAAAATTAAGTCCGGTTCTTAAGATGAGTAAAATATACACCTACACAAACTTAAATGAAAAAGCAATTTTGGTTTGTGATAGGCTTTTAGAAGAAATTTGTTTAGGTTAATTTACTAAAGCAGAATCATACATAAGCCCGTTTGGATATAGATAAACATCTGCAGAAATTCGCTTTCCCAGTTTTCCACAGTAGCTTCCATAAAGCTGCTGCTTTTCATATATTCCGATAAGTAACCGGATTCTGCCCATGATCAATTCGTTCGTTATTATAATTTTTTAATCCCACAAAACTCAGCCCTATTTCGAGAAAAACAAAATCCCAACAGTACAATTGACAGTCTATTATTTTTAAAGACTTTCTTTATGTTCGTTCTTCTTTTATTTTTTCCGATTCAAATACTTCCAGATCTTTATTAGCCGGACCATTAATTACTTTTCCATAGCAGCTGAACCTGGATCCATGACAAGGACAGTCAAAAGTTTTTTCATCGTTGTTCCATTGAACAACACATTTTAGATGGGGGCATATTGCAGAGAAGAAATTATATTTACCTGTTTCATCTCTGTAAACTGCAATTTTATTTAATCGATAGCGTATAACTGCTCCGTTCCCGGAAAGAAGATCTTTTAAATTTTCAACATCTCCTTTGGAAAAAAGATCCGCGTATTGTGCAGCTACATTCAGCTGTTCTTTAATATAAACGGATGCTGAACTTAAATTTTTTCTCGACGGATCATAAAGTTCAGAGAATTTATTTTTTCTGCCTAAGATCAAATCGTTCAAAATAATCCCGGCTAAAGTTCCATGTGTAATCCCATTGCCTGAATCGCCTGTAACCAAATAAACATTTTCCGCGGTAGGATCTTTTCCTATAAAAGCCAAAGAATCCATCGGCTCAATAACTTGCCCCGACCAATGATACAGCACCTCCCCAGCATTGGGGAAATGTTCTTTTGTCCAGTCGTACAAATTTTTGTATCTCTCATCTTCAGGAATTTCTTCCTTATCAGCCTGTCCCGTTTTATGATCCTCTCCCCCTGCTATCAGCAAATCATAGTTTGTATTGTAATCTTGAAGCCTGACATAATGATAAGGGAGAGTAAACCAGGCAGAGCTGTGATCGCCAGTATCCCACCATAATGCCTTCGGCAGAGTTCCTTTCGGAATTTTACAGGCAATTACGTAAGTTCTATAAGGAAACTGTTTAGTATGGATTGCAAATCTAGTAGATATAGGTGTATTCGTTGCAACAACAATGTTGCCGGCATTAATCAGAAATCCACCGCTCGCTTTAATAACTTTTCCTGAAATTTCATCTGCATGAGTCTGCGTAAAAATTTTCCCTCCCTGTTCAATTATTTTTCCGCACAGACTCCTCAAAAATTTTAAGGGATGAAACTGAGCCTGGTTTGGAAATTTTAAAGCGGGAGTATGAACCGATTTTATTCCCGGAACCTGATCTGCAAACGAAACATTCAGACCTGCCCTGGAAGCTGCTGAAAATTCTTTCTGAAGATTCTCTTCTTTATCAGTTGGATGAAGGAAAAGATAACCATCCAGCCTCTGGAAATCGCAGTCGATTTTTTCTTCCTTTACAATGCTATCAATAAAGTTTATTGCTTGCGTATGGCTTTCAGCAGCAAGTGCTGCCTCCTTTTCATTAAATGTTTTTTCCAGATCAAAATACCTGTCATCGAGCACGTTTACAATGTGCGCGGTTGTTCTGCCGGTCTCACCGCTGCCGATAAATCCGTCCTCAATTAGAGCTACATTCACTTTTTCTTTCGAAAGCAAGTAAGCGGTTGTTATCCCGCTGATACCGCCTCCGATAATAGCCACTTCTGCATTGATGTTCCGGTTGAGTTTTTCATAAAAGATGGGTTCGGTGGAATCTATCCAGTAAGAAATATTTTTTCCTGATGTTCTTAAATAATTCGAACTATTATCTCCAAGCATTTTTATTTCCTTTTTGCAAAACGTAACAAATAAATTTTCAAAGTTGCATTGACAGGGAGAAATATTTTATGCTAATCTTCGTTTCCGGTTGTATACATCACAGTAAAAGGATGCAGCACTATTTTTTTCTTAATAATCACAGTAATAAAAAAGATTAGTTTTTAGGTTTAAGATGTATAAATAATGAACTGATTTTTTATTCACTGTATTAAAAAAGGAGATAACTATGGATACATTAAGAGATTTGTTCGTTGAAGAATTGAAAGACTTATACCATGCCGAAAAGCAGATCACAAAAGCTCTTCCGCAGATGGCTAAGAAAGCGACTTCCGATCAGCTCCGTGAAGCTTTTGAAAGTCATTTAAAGGAGACTGAAAATCAGATTTCAAGGCTTGAAAAGGTTTTTAAAGAACTCGATCTTACGCCGAAAGGGAAACGCTGCGAAGGCATGGAAGGTATAATCCAGGAAGGAAAAACAATGATGCAGGAGCTTGATAAGTCGGAAACGCTTGATGCAGCTCTAATAGCTGCAGCTCAGAAAGTCGAGCACTATGAAATTGCATCATACGGAACAGTTAGAACATACGCACAGCAGCTGAATTTAAAAAATGCCGCAAACCTGCTGCAGGAAACTCTTGAGGAGGAAGCGGCTACAAATGAAAAACTAAATGATCTGGCTATAAATCAGGTCAATATCGAAGCAATGAGCGGATCAAAAGACGAGAACCAATAAACTTCATTGCTAAACAGGATCAAGGAATAAATTCACAACAGCTGCCGGTTTTAGGTGGATTTATTCCTTTTTCTTTAATTCATTTTTAAAATTTAAAGGCCTTATTGATGCTTATTGATTCTGAAAAGATTTCCAGATATAAGAACATTGTAAGATTAATATTGAAGTACGGCGCAAAAGATTTTGTGCCGGGATCAGATAACGGTAATGATCAGATTAGTAAGGATTCATCGGTTGAATATAGAGCAGAGGAATTTACAAAGGAATTGGAATCACTGGGTCCGACCTTCATAAAATTAGGGCAAATTCTTTCTACTCGACCGGACTTCATACCTTCTCCGTATATTGAAGCATTATCCCGGCTTCAGGATAATGTAAAACCATTCGACTACCGGGAAGTTGAAAAAATTATTCAATCCGAATTAAAAGTAAAAATTTCTAAAGCTTTTTCCGAGTTTAATCAAGAACCTTTGGCTGCAGCTTCTTTAGGGCAGGTTCATTATGCCCGTTTAAGAGATGGAAAACCGGTAGCGGTAAAAGTACAGAGACCCGGCATTAAAAATATAGTGCTTAAGGATTTTGAAGCACTTGAGGAGATTAGTAAAGCAGTAGATGATTACACCGATATCGGCAGAGTATACAGCTTTAGGAATATTCTGAGTGAGTTTAAAAGAACGCTTCTGCTGGAATTAGATTATAAGAAAGAAGCGGCTAACCTGAAAAAATTAAGACAAAATCTTTCCGGGTATACAAGAATTATAATCCCTAATCCTATTGATGATTACACAACCGAATCCGTGCTTACAATGGAATTTGTAAAGGGAGAAAAAATCAGCAGTTTATCTTCATTCTCAAGGCTGGACCTGGACGGTAAAGAGCTTGCATCGGAATTATTTAATGCATACCTGGATCAGATTTTACTCGATGGATTCTTTCATGCAGATCCCCACCCTGGAAATGTTTTCATTACGGAGGATAAAAACTTAGCTCTCATTGATCTTGGAATGGTTGCAAGAATTGATCCGGAAATGAGGGAGAATCTTTTAAGACTGCTCCTTTTAATTGTAGAAGGAAAAGGAATGGAAGCTGCCAGGTTATGCCTGAAAATGAGCGTCAAGGTTGATGAGGAAAATCAAGAGAGGTTTATAAGCCAGATTTCAGTTTTACTTTCTGAATATCAGGATGAAATGATTGAAAATATCAAAATAGGCGAAATGATTTTAAATCTGACAAAAATTGCCGCAGCAAACGGAATGAAAGTACAATCTGATTTAACACTGCTTGGGAAAACTCTTTTAAGTCTTGACGAAATTGCCAAAATCCTTGAGCCTAATTTCAAGCCTACTCGCGAGCTGCGGAACCATATTGAAGCATTGTTCAGGAAGCAGATGCTGAAAAGCTTCAGGCCGGGGAATATTTTTTCTTCTCTGCTGGATGTAAATGAGTTCATCCAGAAGCTTCCGGCAAGGCTTAATGCATTCTTTGATATGCTTTCAAAAAATAAATTCGAACTGAAGATTGATGCCCTTGATGATAATGAACTGATGAATAACCTGCAGAAGATTGCCAACAGGATAACAATAGGTTTAATCCTTGCTTCATTGATCATAGGAGCAGCCCTTATGATGCAGGTCAGAACTGAATTTATGATATTGGGTTATCCGGGG
>JBLNGL010000176.1:0-2564 GCA_050264735.1 Ignavibacteria bacterium
AGGGCTGGGGAATCGGAGATAACTTAACATGGGAGTCAATTCATGATGAAGTAATAATTGAGCCGGGATCATTTTTAGTCATCTCAAAAGATTCTGCAATTCTGAATTTTTATTCGATTCAGTCGCAGTTAATGGAGATAAATTTTCCCTCTTTAAATAATTCCGGCGATGCAGTTGTTATTAAAGATTCATTAGGATTGTTAATCGACAGCCTTGAATATCTTCCTGCCTGGGGAGGAACTGCCGGAAATTCTCTGGAAAGAATTGATTCTGAAAATTTATCCCAGTCTTCTGCAAATTGGTCGAATTCTCTTAATAAATATAAAGCCACACCGGGCTGTATAAATTCTGTTTCAAAGAAGGATTTTGATCTTGAGCTCTCGGAAATCATTTTTGATCCCGTTTACCCGGTGTTCGGCGATAACATTTCAATTTCCGCAAAAGTGAAAAACTTAGGGAAATCGGCGACCAATTTTAGCCTTATTTTATCAGAGGATATTAATCTTGATTCCATTCCGGATATTGAATTAGAAAATATAAACTCGCTTGAACTATCTGCGGGTGATTCAACACTAATAAAATTTAATTATTCTGAGCTTGACCTTCAATCTGCTCTCAACTTTCGAGTAATAATCATCATTAGTCATGATCAGGATACCAGCAATAATTATCTGATAAAAAATATTTTCCCGGGGTTTTCCGGTTCAACAATAGTTGTTAATGAAATTATGTACAGCCCGGTTAACGGAGAACCTGAGTGGATGGAGTTATATAATACAGCTGAAACAGCTATAAATTTAAAGAATTGGTCGGTTTCCGATATTCTCACAGTACCTTCCAGCACAAAGATTTCTGAAGATATTTACATTCCGGGAAAATCTTTTCTTGTTATCAGCAAAGATTCAGCTGTAATAAATTATCATAGATTAATTCCATCTAGGCTTCTCATTCTGAATTTTCCTAATCTGAATAATGAAGCCGACGGAATTTTACTCAAGGATAACAGGGGACTAAAAATAGATTCCGTACGTTATGAATCTGAGTGGGGGAAAACAGGATATTCTCTGGAAAGAATTTCCATAAGTGCGGGGTCAGGCATACGTGCAAATTGGACTTCCTCAATTGATCTTGAGATGAGCACACCAGGAAGAATTAATACGGCAGCACCCAAGTTGTATGATGTTTCTGTATCTGACATCTTTTTTAATCCCAGATTTCCAGTTCAGGGAGAAGAGGTTTTTGTTCATGCCAAAATTAAAAATAATGGCTCCTTCGATGCTTCGGCTTTCTCAGTCAATTTTTTTTTAGATTCTGATTTAGATGGTATTTTCGATCATTTTCTGGGTTCGGCTCAAATTCCTCTTTTAATTTCAGGCGATTCAGCTGCTGTTTCTTCTCAAAATCCCATAATGAAAATAAATTCGAAAGTATCAGCAGCGGTTGAAATAATATTTTCTTTAGATGAAGATACCTTGAACAATTACACTGAAAAAAGAGTAGAACCCGGATTCTCAAAAAACTCCATTCTGATAAATGAAATAATGTTCGACCCTGATCAGAATGAACCTGAGTGGATTGAAATTATTAATGCATCTCAGGATTCTATAAATTTAATTAATTGGTCCGTTAGTGATATTTTGCCTTCTCCCGGTAAAAATTTTATAACCTATGAAGATTTCTATATTTCACCCAATGAAATATTCATAATTGCAAAAGACACCTCAATACTTTCAATTCATCCTGAGATTAAATGCAAAATCAGATTTTGCAGTTTCGGAACTCTTGGCAATTCTTTCGACGGGATTATGATTTATGATTTTCGCAATGCTGTTATAGATTCCGTTCTTTACAGATCTTCGTGGGGGAATATGAAAGGATATTCCATCGAAAGAATTTCTCTTTCAAATCCTGCTTATGACAGCTCCAACTGGACAAACTCATTGAACGTTAAAAAATCTACACCGGGTTTTATAAATTCAATTATAGAGATACCGGAGATAGAAAGAAATTCTTTAGCAATAAATGAAATAATGTTTGATCCGGATATAGATAATGGTGAATTTGTCGAATTCTATAATCAATGCGAAGCGGAAATTAATATAGGCGGATGGAAAATTGAAGATCAGAAAGGGAACTATTCCAAACTATGTGAAACTAATTTTATTGTTCCGGCTAATTCATTCTTCACAGTTTTTGCTGATTCTGTCGGTGCAGCAAAATATAATTTATACGGAGATCTCTCGGTGAGAGTGCTGAACTGCGGTGATCTGGGTTTGAGCAATACCGATGAACTAATAATGCTTAAAGATTTAAAAGGAAGAATTATTGATTCGGTTTGGTACTATGAAAAATGGTATAATAAAAATTTTGTTACTACAAAGAATAGATCATTGGAAAGAATTAATCCTAAGATTAACAGCAATGATGAATTTAATTGGAGCAGCTCTACGGATTTATTGGGAGCTACTCCGGGAAAAAGAAACAGCATCTTCACTGAAAATATTTACAATGTACAAGCTAAGATTTCGGTTTCTCCGAATCCATTTTCACCGGATGGTGACGGG
>JBLNGL010000177.1:0-3974 GCA_050264735.1 Ignavibacteria bacterium
CCGGCTTCCTCTATTCCACACAAAATTTCGGTTTCTTCTCGAATCAAATCGTTAAATATGATTTTAGCAGCAACCAGGACACCGTTCTTGCTGACGGTAGCATCTATTTGGTCGGGGCAAGAGTTTCACCAGATGGCCATTACTTTGCCTTTGCCGATCGCGCTGATGAAAATTCACCGTATGATCTGTTTGGCATGGCCATCGACGGAAGTCAACAATGGAACATCGTAAGCGACATTGTTTCGTGGGACTGGGGGAGCATGGCGGCAACCGATGTTGAATCGTTTGATCAAGTAGAGGATTTTGAGCTGTTGTCCAATTACCCCAATCCTTTCAATCCATCAACTACAATAAAGTATTCTATTCCAACTTCTGAATTTGTTTCACTTAAAGTTTATGATGTATTAGGAAGTGAAGTTGCAACTTTGGTTAATGATGAAAAACCTACAGGAAATTACAAAGTGAATTTTAATGCAACTAATCTTTCTTCGGGGATATACTTCTATACTTTGAAGGTCGGCAATTTTACACAGACAAAGAAACTAATTCTGATGAAATAGGATCTCATTTTTATTTCAAAGCCTCAGTAAATATACTGGGGCTGTTTAATTTGCTTAGGTCTCAATTTTAAAAATTCAAAACTTTATTCGTTCACAAACTTGTCAAAGTGAATGAGCTAAGCAAATGAATGAGAGTGAGAATAACAAATATTTTTTAATTAAACCAAAATCTTGCTCCCAGACCTCCTCCAAAATCGAAATTTGTCGATGGTATTAAATCAAGAATTGGAACGAGTTCAAAGAAGAGATCAACTGGTGCTGTTTCGAACTGATAATTCAGACCGACAGGAACCCTCACACCGAGTAATGGATCATCATCAAAAATTATTCTTCCTCCTATGCCGAAATACAAAGGAAGTCTTCCCGATTTTACTGCAATAAGATCAAAATTATGCCAAACATAATCAGCTTGCAGAAGCAAATGTCCGTCTTCTTTGAATGACCAGGCGGCTGCAAAATTAAATGAGTTATTGCTTCCGGACCATAGTTTTGCGCTTATTCCCGTAGGTTCTCCAAATATAATACCTAAACCAAATCCTTTATACTGTGAATAAGCTGAACTTGTTAATATTATTGAAAATACAATTATCAAATATCTTTTTTTCATTTTCTAATCCTCTTTAACTGATATGGATAAAATAATCTATACGATTTACTTCATTATTCAGACCAAGTATAAGATAGAAAGATAATTTAATTAAACTATAAAATCGTAAAATGTGTTAATATCGCTCAAAACGAAACCAAGACAAGTCAGGTAAAATTTATACCACGAGAGGAATTTAGGAAGGGATTGGTGCCAATTTTTTATTTGGTCCCATATTGGTCACGCACTTTTGCACAATTTTTCTTAAAACAAAAAAGGGGAACTCCAGTGAACTTTATAAATTTGCAAGAACTATTTGCCTTTGAATAAGTATTGGGTAAAGGATTTTACTAATGAATGTGAAGGTTGTTGGCAGTATGAGTCAATATTTGAATTATGCTAAGAAAGGAAAACCGGGAGATGTAGGTTCGATTGTACATGTTCCAAGAAAGAGTATCAGTTTAAAAAGAATTAGAAAAATTAAAAGGTTTAGAAAATTTGGTGGGCGATAAAAAAATTGACTGACTTCGGTGGTTTGGAGCCACTTCCGTCAGTCAATCAAACTCTGGTAATTACATATTGTAACCATCAGAGTCCAAGGTACCAACCGTAGTTGATACCTCAATTGCTAATATAATAAAAAAATTTTTGAATTCAAGTCAGAGTAATTATTATCACAAATAAAATATTTGATTATAAAAAAAGACTGACTAGAATCGATGGTTCCAGTCGGTCTTTATTTCCGGTACCCAGTAAAAGGGGTAACTGAAAACCATCGTTTATCTTAATATAAATAACGTAAATTCTAAAAGAAAAAATATAATAGATGATAAATAGATACATTACCTAATCTCACTATTTTATTGGAGTGAAGTTTACGAAGGAATATTTTAAGAAAAGATATAATTTGAGTGAAGGAGATTTTAATCTTATGGAAAAATAATTTTTGATAATTTGTTATTAAAAAGCTATAGCTTGGGGAACTTTCCATATTAACGTTGAGATTTAACTAAGAATTATTTAACTTATAAAAAATTGTATTGGTACTAATAATAAAAATTATTTTTGCTAACAGGGAAATAGCAAAGTGACAGAAGATGAATTAGAGTTCCGGAGATTATATGATGAATTTAAACCTAAGATTCTCCGTTATTTGAAACGCTTAGTGGGGGAATATGCGGCAGAAGATTTAACCCAAGATGTATTTATAAAAGTGAACAAGGGATTGCAATCTTTCAGAGGCGAATCTAAGATTTCCACATGGATATATAAGATCGCAACCAATTCTGCATTAGATAAATTTCGCGGCGATTCCTCTAAACAAATTGTTCAAAGGAGGGCACCCCAAGATCTATCTTCACCTGTTAAGATAGAGATACAAGGTAAAGGTATATGGTCGGGGGAAAAGCCCTCTTTGCCTGATGATGAATTAATACGAAGGGAAATGAATGATTGTATTCGGAATTTCATTGAACAACTTCCAACAGATTATAGAACCGTATTGGTGTTAAGCGAGTTGGAAGGGCTGAAAAACATTCAAATAGCAGATATTCTGGGGACCACTCTTTCTATAGTTAAGATCAGACTACATCGTGCCAGAACCAAATTAAAAAAGGAACTGGAATCCCATTGCAGTTTCTATCGTGATGAACGAAATGAACTGGCATGTGATCTTAAAACCGCACTACAAGATCTACGAGAAGAATAATAAGAGTGTATCCTTTTTAAACCGAATACCGTCTATATGGTTTAAAAGGAGGTGATACACTTTGAAGATTCAATATAAAAGAAATGTGGGCATTTTCGACCGGATGCAGCGAGTTTGGATAGGGACTATTCTGTTCATACTGGGAATATTCGTAATAAAAGATACCGTTGGAATAGTTCTTACAATTTTAAGTATTCCGCTGCTGTTTTCTGCAGTTACCGGATTTTGTCCAACTTATGTCTTTTTCGGAATTACCACAAATCGAAAAAGCAGTTGCTGCTAAAATAAATTTAAATCAATTAACCGAATTACAAAGGAGATAAAAAATGTCACAAGAAAAAACCAGCAACAAAGAAAACACTAATTCATCAATCCCATTCGGATTTGAAACAATGGATCAGATGATGGCTCGGATGAGAAGTATATGCTGCACTGATGAGGCCGGATTTCCTGACTGTATGACAATGATGAAGCAAATGAGAAATCAGTCCGGAAGCAAGTCGCAGGAAACTAACAACAAATCTGGGGAGATGAAGAAATGAAAAAAGCAGATGATGTTTTAACGCTTGAAATTACAAATACGAACAAAAGATGCGCTGTGGGTGAAAAAGTCGGAAGCAAGAATCTTGATGATAGGAAAATTCCGGTTATTTCTTGCGAAGGAGCTTGCATACGCGGTGAAATTGCGCGTCTCGCCGCCAATAAATTAGCGAAGGAAGAACCATTCAAACGTGCTTGTCATGGAGAATTATTGACTGTCCCCGGTTCAAATATGACAGAGTGGATCAAGAAGTCTGAGAAGGTTGTGCTAATTGATGGTTGTTTTCTACGTTGTCACGGCAGGATTTTAGAAAATCTTATAGGAAAAGAAAATCTTATTCAATTTGATGCACTTTCTTATTACAAGAAATACACAGACCGGTTTGATATTGATTCTGTTCCTGAAGAAGAACTGAAAGAAACAGCTGAACTTGTAGCGGACAGGATTTTTACAGCATTAAAGGATGAAAAGATTTTACACAAAGAGCAACAAACCCTAGTATAAAATATTTGATTGTGGAAAATGTTTGACCGGCTATTACAAAACAAAAAACCCTCAATCGGGAGACTGAGGGTTTGA
>JBLNGL010000178.1:0-7169 GCA_050264735.1 Ignavibacteria bacterium
CTTGCTGCTCATTATGTTGAAACAGGTAAATCTGTTGAGGCTGTTAAACTTATCAGGAAAGCATTATATATTAATCCCAATAATTCTGAAGCTCATTTCTGGCTTGGTTACATTTTCAGATATACCGGCCCTCTCGATAAATCTATTGAAGAGATGGAAACTGCTGTTAAACTGGATCCTTTAAATCCGAAGTTTCGTTCAATCGGTGTAACTTATTTTTATCTCGAGAGATTTGAAGAATCATTAAAAGGTTTCGATCTCGATAAAGAAAGCACTTTCAGTAAAGCATGGAAAGGGATTTTATATTTCAGAACTAATAAAAAAGATCTAGCAAGGGAATATTTAAAAAAAGCTATAGTAATGGAACCAAACGGTATTCCAGGTATTTGGTCTGAAGCGATTCTTTGTTTTTTGGATGGGAAAAGAGAGCAGGGATTGGAAGCATTAAATTTGCTTGAAACATCCGGAAGACATGATGCGGAGCAAATCTATAATTTTTCCAACTTATATGGACTTTACGGGCAAAAAGAAGATAGCTTCAGACTCTTACAAAAAGCTATCAAAAAAGGTTTTTACAATTATCAGCTTATTGAAAAAGATCCGTTTTTCAATGCCGTCCGGAATGACGGCAGATTTAAGGATCTGGTGGCGGATGCAAAAATCAGGCATGAAGAATTTATAAAGAATTTAACAACTAATTCTTTATTGGATTAAATAATTAATAATGGACGAAAGCAGGATGGTTCTATATTATTTAATTAACGGAAAATGAAAATGATTGATGAGTCAATTTTACATTACAAGATACTTCAGAAAATAGGCGAAGGCGGAATGGGAGTCGTGTATAAAGCCGAGGATACTAAGCTCAGACGGGTTGTTGCTTTAAAATTTCTGCCTCATTTTGTCTCATCAAATCAGGAGCTCCGGAAACGTTTCGAAATTGAAGCCCAGGCTTCTGCTTCACTGAATCATTCTAATATTACTACAATCCATGCTATCGAAGAAATTGATGATGAGATGTTCTTAGTCCTGGAATATATCGAGGGTGAAGAGCTAAAAGATAAGATTAAATCTTCGCCGCTCCCTGCTCGGCAGCTGATAAGCATAGCCGTTCAAATAGCCGAAGGCTTGGATGCCGCACATAAAAAAGGGATTATACATCGGGATATTAAATCAGGCAATATCATGATAACCAAATCCGACCAAGTAAAAATAATGGATTTTGGCTTGGCAAAAGCAGCCGATACTGAATTGACAAAAGCAAACCAGACAATCGGGACTTTAGCTTATATTTCTCCGGAACAGCTCCAGGGTGCAAAAATAGATCACCGGACCGATATCTGGTCGTTTGGTGTCGTGCTTTATGAAATGATTACATCTAATTTGCCTTTTAAAGGAGATTATGAGGCAGCCTTGATTTATTCAATACTTAATGATGAACCTAAAGCAATTCAGAATTTTCGATCCGACATACCTGAGCATGTCATATCTCTTGTCTCAGCAATGCTGCATAAGGATGTAAATAAAAGAATTTCCTCCATACCTGAAATAATAAAAATTCTTTCCGCCAAGAATCACAAGCCCGATGTTGAACAGAATAAATCAATTGCGGTTTTATATTTTGAAAATATAAGTCCTGAAAAAGAAAATGAATATTTCTGTGCCGGGATCACCGAAGATTTAATAACTGATCTCTCTAAAATAAAAGAATTAAAAGTTATTCCCCGTTCCGATGTCCTCCCATTCAGGAATAAAGAAATTAATTCCAAAAAGGTCGGCGAAGTGCTAAAAGTTTCACATATACTGGAAGGAAGTGTAAGAAAAGCGGGGCAGAAAATCAGGATATCTGCACAGCTGGTTGATATCAATAGCGGATTCCCGGTCTGGGCCGACAGGTATGACCGCATGATGGAAGATATTTTTGATATCCAGATGGAAGTTTCTCAAAAAATAACTGAGGCACTCAAATTATCCCTTTCCGAAAATGAAAAAAAACTTCTCGGCAAAAAACCCACGGATGATATGAGAGCATATGATTTCTATGTAAGAGGCAGAGAGTTTTTATCAAAAAACGGGAAAAGAAATAATGAAGCAGCAATTCAAATGTTTGAGTATGCACTGTCAATAGACCCGAATTTTGCTTTGGCTTATGCTGCATTAGCCGAGGCTTACACCTACAAGTATGTCTGGTACGACGGAAATTTAAAATGGCTCGGGAAAAGTATCGAAGCAGGTGAAAAAGCGCTTGGAATAGATCCCGATCTCATAGAAGCCAAATTTGCAATCGGAATATTTTATTATCATCAGAAAAGATTTACTGAAGCAATTGAAATATTGGAAAAAATAGTGGAAGAAAGGAAAGATTTTTATCCGGCCAGCAGATGGTTAGGAATAACATACCATATACTAGCAGATTATGATTCGGCGATTAAATATTTTGAAATCGCAAGATCATTGAAGCCTTACAGCGAAGAACCTCTGATGCATCTTGAAATGAGCTACCGTAAAAAGGGTGAACTGGAAGAGGCAAGAAAAATTGAAAAAGAATATTTGAGAGTCGCTGAAAAAAAATTAGAAATAAATCCGGAAGATGCTGTTACTTTAAGCAGGATTCTTGGTGTTTATGCAGATAAATTTAATTATGAGAAGGCTTTGAAAGCTGCTCAAAAAGTTATGGAAATTGATCCCGAAGACGGGCTGGCTATTTATAATTGCGCCTGTGGGTTCGCACGTATGAATAGAAAAGAAGAAGCATTAAATTGTTTAAAGACTGCTTTTAATCTGGGTTATAAAAATGTCAGGGAGTGGGTAAAAAGTGATCCGGATTTTGATTCATTGCAGAATGAGCCTGAGTTTAAGAAAATAATCGGTTTGAATACAGATTAATTTGATAGTCAGTAAAAATATTAAAATAGCTTGAGAAATTAGGCGAAGGCGGACCCTGTCCGGCCGGAGCTCTAGCGCAGGCGGAAGCCGAAAAAAAATTTATTGTTGAAAATACATGATTGGTCAATCCATTTCTCATTACAAGATACTTGAGAAGCTGGGCGAAGGCGGAATGGGTGTAGTCTACTTAGCCGAAGATACAATACTGATGAGAAAAGTAGCTCTTAAGCTTCTCCCCTCTTTTCTTACAGCCGATGAGGATGCAATCGAGCGCTTTAAAAAAGAAGCGCAGGTGGTTGCTTCCCTGAATCATCCGAATATAGTTACAATCTATGAGACAAATTCTTTTAATGGACAGCACTATCTCAGCCTTGAATTTCTTGAGGGTGAAACTTTAAGGGAAAAGCTGAATAAACATGACGTTGAAAAAATTTCTTTAGAAAATATTATTGATTTTTCCGTTCAAATCTGCAGCGGACTTAACAAAGCACACTCTGCAGGAATTATCCATATGGATATTAAGCCTGAAAATATTTTCATTACTAAAGATAATGTTATAAAAATATTGGATTTCGGTGTAGCGCGGTTAATAGGATCATCTTCAATCCATGATGAAAAAAATATTTTAGGCACTGCAGCATACATGGCTCCCGAGCAGTTGAACGGTGAAGCAGTCGATAACCGGACAGATATTTGGTCGCTCGGTATTTTAATCTATGAAATGATTTCGGGTAAATTGCCTTTTACAGGCGAATATGAGCAATCAGTTGTTTATTCCATTTTAAATGAAGAACCTGCCCAAATTAATTCTATAAATACTCCCGGTCAGTTGAAAAAAATAGTCAGTAAGTGTCTCAAAAAATCTAAAAATGAACGTTTCATTTCCATGGATGAAATCTTATCCGAATTGAAATCAGTTCGAAAAAATTTATTCTCCGGGCTTTTATTAAAACCTCATGAGACTGCCGAACTTCAAGATATTATTGAATCTTTATCAAAGCCGGCTTTGGAAATTTATAAACCTACTGAAGTATTTACCGGGCGTGAATATCAATTAAATATAATCAAGAAAAAAATTGAGGAAATTTTAAACGGCAAGGGGTCTACGATTTTTATTCAGGGAGAACCGGGAATAGGGAAAACCCAGCTTGCATACCATGCTATTTATAATTCGGTTTCGGCAAATTTAAATATTCTCCTCGGCAGGTGTCTGTATAATGAATCCGGTTTCCCCTATCATCCCTTTGCCAGTGCAATTAAAAAGGCTTATTCTTTAACGACCAATGTTGAAGCACAGTTTATCGATGCACTCCATAAATATGCAGGGAAGCATGGATTCAACCTGTCTTCAAGCCTTCCTTTTATTAAATCTTTCCTGGGATTCTCGGGAGAATCCGTATCGCTGTTAAATAAAGAACAATTGTGGACTGCAATTTTAATGCTGTTCCAGCTGATTTCCTTTGAAGAACCGCTAATCCTGGTTATCGATGATCTGCAATGGTCCGATAAAACCACTTTAGGGTTATTTTCATTTATAGCCAGAAACTGCAGTGTTTTCCGGATATTATTAATCGGTATTCACCGCCCTCCCGAGTTCACATCCGGCAGTGAAAAAAACGAATCATCCCCTCTTCTTGAAACTATAAGACAATTAAAGATCGAAGGATTAGCGGAACAAATTACATTGCAAAGGTTCAATAAGGAAGAAACAGAACTGCTGCTTGTAAAAGTTCTTAATTCCCCCCCAGACCAGGGTCTTGCTGAAAATATTTATCAAAATACCGAAGGCAATCCGCTTTTTATTTCAGAGCTGGTCAAGCTTATGCAGGAAAAGAGGTATATTAAAACTGATGAAGGGATCTGGCATCTTGAAAAGAAAATCCGTTTGAAGAAAGAAATACTTTTAACGGCAAAAGTTCAGGATGTAATACATCAGAGAATTGATAGATTAGATTCCAATCTGCGTGAAATATTGGAAGTTGCCTCGTGCCAAGGAGAAGATTTTGAAGCTGAACCTCTTACTGCTTGCTTAAATACGGACAAGATTACTCTCCTTAAGAATCTCAGTATAATTGAAAAGGAGCATCAATTAATCCGTCATGAAAAAAACCGTTATAAATTCGATCATATTTTGATCAAAGAGGTTTTATACAGAAATATTCTGTTTGAACTGCGCCAGGAATATCATAAGCTTATTGCCGAATATCTAATAAAGAAATACGGCAGTAATGAAGAATTTGCATCAAAAATCTCGCATCATCTGCTGGCATCGGGGAATCAGGAACAAGCTGTAGCATTTTTAGTCCTTGCGGCAAACAAAGCCAGAGAGCTTCATGCTGTCGAAGATGCCCTTGATTTTTACTATAAAGCTGCAGAGATTCTTGCCGAAACAAAATCAGATAATACGTCCTTGATTATGAATGTCGAGGAAGGCTTGGGAGATATATACCTGTTGATGGGCAGCACTGATAAAGCCCTTGAAAAAATTGAGCGCTACCTGGAAATTTCCAGGATAACTAATAATGCATCTGAAGAATGTAAGGCTTTAAGGAAAGCTTCCGAAGTTTACCGGGTCCAGGGGAAAATAAAAGATGCATTTGATTACTGCACAAAAGCACTTGACATTTCTAAAAAAACCGAAGATAAAGCAGAATTGATAAAATGTTTTAATGAACTCGCTGTAATACATGCAACCAAAGGCGAATATAATTTTACCATAGAATTATCGAAACAGGCACTGGATCTTGCTAAAGTTTTAAATGATATTAAGAGTCAATCGATAAGCTTCAGCAATATAGGCTTCGCATACTGGCATATGGGTATATATCCTTCTGCATTGGAATTTTTCAATCACGCTATTGCAATTCAGCGATCTATCGGGGATAATTTGGGATTATCCACAACCCTTAATTTTCTCGGACTGGCTCATTGGAAATTAGGCGAATATGAAAATGCATTAAGGAGCTCCTTCGAATCTCTTAATATTAAGAAAAATATTGCTGATATAAGGAAAATCCCCGGAACTCTGAATGTAATCGGAGATATTTACAGGGAGGTAAATGATATAGAAAGAGCTTTGGAATTTCATACAAGATCTCTTACCCTGGCAAAAGAGCATCAAAATAAGGGAGCAATGTGCGATAATATCCGGGATCTCGGGGAGGATTATTTTATTAAAGGAGACATCGAATTATCCCTATCTTATTTTGAAGAAGCGCTTGAATTATCAAAAAACTCCGGGATTATCTGGTATGAAACCAGGACCTACATTTCATTGAGTGAACTCTATAATTTTAAAGGCAATTCTAAGAAAGCACTTTATTATTCCGACCTTGGACTCGAATACGCGAAAAAAATTAATGCCAAAGAACTGATTATTGAAACTTTATGGAACCAGGCAAAAGTAAAAGCCGGGACAGAGGATTATGATGAGATAAGAAAATTATTTTTAATTGCCGTCGAGCTGGCTGAATCCGTCGGTCATAAAACATTTCAATGGAAAATTTATAAAGATTTGGGAAGGTTTTTACGGGATAACGGAAAAGATTTTGAAATGAATATCTACATGAATAAAGCAAGAGAGATGCTGAATAAAATAATAAAAAATTTAAGTGAGGATTTAAAGAAAAATTTCATGAACTCGGAAAATGTTAAGGAGGTTTTGGAAGCTTAGAGATAGCAGGAGAAAGATTAAGAGAAAGAAAAAGTAACATCTAAAATATTCTTAATCTTAATCGTATTTAATACAATGATTGTTGATTAAGACTAGGATTAAGAATAAAGGTTAAGAGTAAGATTAAGAATGTAGTTTGTCGGAACGGTGGGATTTGAACCCACGACCACCTGAACCCCATTCAGGTACGCTACCGGGCTGCGCCACGTTCCGAAATTAGGTTATCGGTAATCAGTGATCGGTAATAGGTAAAACTGCTCACCGATTACCGGTTACCGATTACCAATTTATAACTTACTGGTTAAAAATTCCAAAAAACCTTTTATTTCTTCAAGATCCTTTTTTAAGGACGGCTTTTCTTTTTTGTTTTCACTTGACAAATTATCACCTCCAAAGGAATGAAGAGCAGTTTGTGCTGTAATTCCCTCAGGTACATAGTCTTCAAGGATTTTTTTTGCTCCCTCAATAGTATACTTTTTCTCCCTTAGCAGAGCTTTTATATGCAGAATAAGCTGAATATCTTTATTGGTATAAATCCGGTTTCCTGCGCGGTTTTTCTGGGGTTTGAGCTGCTCGAATTCAGTCTCCCAGTATCTTAAAACATACTGTT
>JBLNGL010000179.1:0-15601 GCA_050264735.1 Ignavibacteria bacterium
TAATATCAATAGTAATATCTTCCCAATCAGTGGAACCTTGTAGTGCACGGTTGAAGCTGCCAATCCTGACATCCGGATTATTATAAGCCTGTGCTGTTGGCATATCTTGATAAGCTTCGACTACAATATCCTTAAAGCCTACATCTCCCTGCGCAAAATAGCCCTTAAAAGTGAAAGAGTCATAATCAGCAAGTGTTTTTCCGTCCGGTAGAACAAACATAAGAACAGGGGCCGCATTATAATTGTGGATAGTATTTTGCAGAACATTGTTCCCAGTTGTAACCGGATCATCAGCTATCTTGGCTTGAATATCTGAAGCACTCCAGCCAATAGTAGGTAAAGAATCTCCAATCACTTTGTCTTCAAAATCCCATGATTCTACGGCTTGTGCTTTAAGCGTAGCTCCGAAAATAAAAATGAATGTAAAAGCAAATAATGAAAGAGTGTATGAAAACTTTTTCATGTTTTCCTCCTTTATTTCTTGTTAAATGATTAATCCACTCACCTGGCCGACTAAGTCAGACAGGTTAAGAAATAGTAACAATCCGCCTTACGGCAGAATACTTACGATCCCCAAAAAAGATTTTTATAACTTAATTAAAACAGCCAGTAATCACCTCCTTAAAAATATTTATCCTATTCAAAAATGATTGTTTTTTTACCATAAACCAGAATCCTATGTTGTGCATGATTGTACAAAGCCCTAGCAAGAATCATTCGTTCCAGGTCCCTTCCCTTTCTTACCAAATCACTAATCTTGTCTTTATGAGAAATCCTGATTATATCCTGCTCTATGATTGGACCTTCATCGAGTTCTTTGGTTACATAATGGCTGGTCGCACCGACGATCTTCACCCCGCGTTCATAAGCCTGCTTATAGGGATTAGGGCCAACAAATGCAGGCAAAAAGGAATGATGAATATTGATAATCCTGTTTGGATATTCATTAACGAATGCGGAGGTTAAAATCTGCATATATCGTGCTAGAACTATTGTATCAACTTTGTGCTCCTTTAGTAATGTCAGTTCTTTCTTTTCCTGCTCCTCCTTTATTTTTTCATCGATTGGAAAAACATAATAAGGAATACTATAGTGATCAGCTAAAGTTTTTAAATCCGGATGGTTTGATATGATTAAAGGAATTTCGATATTAAACTCGCCAAGATGGTGCCGCCATAAAATTTCCTGCAGGCAATGATCCAGTTTAGATGCAAAAATTGCAACGCGCAGTTTTTTCTCCGCAAAATTTATTTTCCATTGAGCATTAAATTCTTTAGCTAAAGGCATAAAAGCGTTGGTAATTTCATTTTCCGATATTGAAAAATTTTTCATATCCCATGCAATCCGAATAAAAAAATACTTGTTTTCAATATCTACATGTTCATCTAAATCAAGGATATTCCCACCGCGTTCAAATACAAAATGAGAAATCCTAGAGACAAGTCCCCTGCGATCCGGGCATGATAAAAGTAAAATAGCTGTTAAATTATTTTCAGGCACGAAAGCTCCTTTGAACAGAATAAATAAAGGTCGATAATAAGTTAAACTTTTAACTAATAAATCCGGCTATATTAATTATTATTAATCAATTTTATTCAGATAAATTTTTATAAACGTCATCGTCTCCCATATATTCAAACCAATCAAAATCTGCCGAATTGCCGCTCATTTTCCCAAGAGATGTTGCATACATCGCATACACATTACCTGTAAATCCCCATGCATTTCGAATGCTTAAAAAAGCTGCGTCGACTTTATCCTTAAGCAATTTCCAATTAATATTATCTTCCGAATAAAAAAATGAATACTCCTTTCCTATAGTTTCAATCTTCAAAAGCAGTTCACTCCCATTATTCTTCAAATTTTCAGAAATCAAAAGCTCCATATTATTACTTGAACTATCGGCAGATGATTTATAAAGCTGAACCGCATTATTACTCTTGTCTTTTGATTTGCACAAATAATAAAAATGAGTTTCATCCTGAAAAATTATTAAACCTGCTTTTTCATTTTCACTTTTAGGAGTAAATAACATTGAAACAGAGGCATAGCTTTTTGAGTGTTGCTGTCTTCGGGCAATGAAACCGGGATTTACCGGATCAGAAACTTTTTCCGGTCTTAAATTTATTTTTAAAAATCCTATTTTCTCTTCTAAGCTATACCATTTATGCCGTAAGGTCCTTAAAAATAACCAGCTTCCATTAAGCTTTTCCTCATTAAAATCATCTTTGATTTTAAAATTTCCGTTTAACGGGAATTCTACTTTTTCCTTTTTGTTTAAAGGAAAAGGATATGAGTATTGAACTTCTTTAAAGTCGGGATTTATTACCGGCCATCCATCTTTCCATTTTACAGGTGCAAGAAAAGTCTCACGCCCGGTGTTGTAATAATTTTCTTCAAAAGGTTCGTAGGGTCTGCAGCCGAGAAAAACAGCCCACCACTCTCCGGTTCGTGTTTCAATGAAATCGGCATGCCCGGTACAAGTAACAGGATACTTTCTTCTTGGGTCTAAATTCCTTTGAGTTAAAATCGGATTTTTCTCATACGGAGAGTATGGCCCGTCAACTTTTTCGCTTCGAAAGATAACCTGAGAATGATCTTCGGCCGTCCCGCCTTCTGCGGCACTTAAATAATAATATCCATTTACCTTATAAATATGGGGACCTTCAATCCAGACAGGTTTCTTGGATAGATCGACTCCGCCGTTGATAAGAATTTTATTTTCACCGGTTACTTTCAAATTAATAATATCGAATTCATAAATTCTTATGGTCCGGTGCCCCTCATAAAGCGGTTTATTGTCAGGTGCATCGCTGTTGTAAATGAGATAAGATTTGCCGTTATCATCAAAAAAAAGAGAAGGATCAATTCCGCTTACCTCAGGGAGCCAAACCGGATTTGACCATGGACCTTCAGGCTTTTTTGAGGCTACAATAAAATTGCCTCCCCCGTCAACCAATGTACAGGTTACGTAAAATACACCTTCTTTATATCTTATTGCAGGAGCAAATATACCTCGGGAAACGCCCATCCCATCTAGATTCAATTGTTCATGTCTATCCAGGACATGACCGGTAAGCTTCCAGTTTACCAGGTTATCACTTTTAAAAACCGGAATGCCGGGAAAGTAAGCAAATGTTGAATTTACTAAATAAAAGTTTCCGTCTGCTTTACAAACACTAGGATCAGGATAAAAACCGGCTAAGATTGGATTGATATAATAGTTATCCTGCTGGGAAAACATAAAATAATTGAATGCAAGAAAAACTAAAGCCCTTAAAATTTTTACCATTTAAAACTTCCGATATATAGAAAGACTTTATTCATACCTTATGGTTCAGCAGCATTTATCGTAATAGATTTCATTCCATCGAAGTTCTTTTTTAAACTCAAAAATTTTAGTAGAGTCATCAATTAAAAGAAATTCGATATCGGCCATTTCCGCAAAATCTTCCAAATATTCGGAAGAAAGTGCTGAACTAAAACCGGTATGATGCGCCCCGCCGGCTAATATCCAAGCGTGTGCAGCAATTAGAAGATCCGGTTTTGGGATCCACAATGCACGGGCAACGGGAAGTTTAGGCAAAGGCTCCTCAGGTGGAACAACCGATACTTCATTCACGATCAGCCGGAAACGATTTCCCATGTCAATAAGTGATGCATTAAGAGCACTGCCAGGCGGGACATTGAATACAAGCCGCGGCGGATCCTCTTTTCCTCCGATGCCAAGTTCATGAACCTCAAGGCTTGGTTTATCATCCGCTATTGATTCGCATACTTCAAGCATATGAGCACCGAGAACTCTCTGGGCATCAGGATTCATATGATAAGTGTAATCTTCCATGAAAGATGTTCCGCCTTTCAGACCTGCAGACATCACTTTCATTGCACGAACCAATGCAGCTGTTTTCCAATCACCTTCAGCTCCAAATCCGTATCCTTCAGCCATTAACCGCTGAACGGCTAATCCGGGAAGCTGTTTTAAGCCATGCAGGTCTTCAAATGTAGTTGTAAATCCTTTGAAAGAACCTTCCTCTAAGAATGAGCGCATACCGATCTCAATTTTTGCAGCATCTATTATCTTCTGATATTTTTCTCCTACTTTTTTAAAATTTGGAGGTAATTTGTATTTATCTTCATATTCTTTCAATAATTTTCCGGCTTCGGAATCTGAGGCATCATTAACATATTTAACTAATTCTCCCACTCCATATCCATTTACGGAATAGCCAAAACGGATCTGAGCTTCAACTTTATCACCCTCTGTAACAGCCACTTCCCGCATGTTATCGCCGAAGCGTGCAATTTTTCCATTTTGAGCATCTGCCCATGCAGATGCAGCACGCATCCAAATACTCAGTTTGTTGTGAACCATATTGTCCTGCCAATGCCCAACAATAACCTTCCGCTTTTTTCCCATCCTTGTACATATAAAACCGAATTCACGGTCACCATGAGCCGATTGATTCAGATTCATGAAATCCATATCAATCGAATCCCATGGAATATCCCTGTTGAATTGTGTATGAAGATGTACAAATGGTTTCTGCAGGACTTTTAATCCGCCAATCCACATTTTGGCAGGAGAAAAGGTATGCATCCACATTATTAATCCAATGCAATTTATATTATTGTTCGCATCATAGCACAACGAAGAAATTGATTCCGGAGTAGTGAGCACCGGTTTAAAAATAATTTTAATCGGAAGGATGCCCGATTTATTCAAACCATTTACAATAGATTGAGAATCTTCAGCAACCTTCTTTAAAGTTTCAGCACCGTATAAATGCTGGCTGCCGGTTGCAAACCAGACTTCATATTTTTTTAGTTCAATCATTTAATTCCTTTTAATCTTTTTATCGATGACTATTTATTTTAAAACTATAGATCGAACGATTATTTTTATCCAACAAAATATAAATAGCCTCCAAGAATAACTGCCAGAACAAATGCTGAAGTAGCAACTTCACGCCAATCCCAGCTAGCCGAAGACTCTGCCCGATGTTCAGCGGTTGTTGTACCAAAAGAAAGATTAGTAAGCTTGCCGTAATCCGGTTTTTCTGTCATATAACTAACCACAACCATAACTAATGCAGAAATAATAGTAATGAGAATGCTGAAGTACTGGAAGTTGATGTTATTAATAATCCAGAGAAACGAACCTTCGGAATAGCCGTTTTTGTATTGTTCAAATCCAATTGTTACAGGAGTGTCTACAAGCATCCTGAATAAACCAACAACAAAACCAATTATCATAGCCCACAAACAGCCTTTGGCATTAAGACGCTTCCAGAATACTCCAAAGAAAAACACAACGAAAATGGGCGGCGCCAGGTATCCTTGTACTGATTGCAAATAATTGTAGAGACCAGTTGCTCCTTTAACAACCGGGATCCATGCCATTGCAATCAGCACCATAATAACAGTTGCAATACGACCCATTTTAACCAATTCACTCTGGCTTGCTTTCGGTCTGAGTTTTTCATAAATGTCTACAGTAAAGAGTGTAGAGCATGCATTAAAAACACCGGCCAATGATCCCATAAGTGCTGAAAGCAAACCGGCTACGACAATACCGCGTAAACCAGTCGGCAGTAAGTGTTCAACCATTAAAGGAAAGGCAGCCTGGGCATGGGAAGTTGCTTGCCCGGTAGCCGGATCATAAACAACTTCAAGACCTGGAACTTTGCCGCTTTTAGCAAGCGCAAAACAAATTAAACCGGGAATTATGAAAAGATAAACAGGGAATAATTTTAGTACGGCTGCAAATATAGCTCCTCGTCTTGCAACCCTTTCGTTGGGTGCACCTAATGCACGCTGAACAATATATTGATCTGTACACCAGTACCAGAGACCAATTACAGGTGCACATATTGCCATTCCAAGCCAAGGATAGGCACCGTTAAAATACCAGGCTTGCTTAACAAGCGAACCAGCAGAATTCTTTTCAAGAACCGGAGCCCATGTACTCTCCACACCCGGAGGTGTAAGTGGTTTCCAAAGATTAAACATTTCCGAACCGCAAATTCTTCTAAGCTCTTCCCACCCTCCTAAAGTAATCAGGCCATAAATTGTCAGCAATGCAGATCCTACAATCAGAACGGTAACCTGCACGGCATCATTATAAGCAACAGCACGCATACCACCAAGCGCAGTATATAGACCTGTTAATGCAATGACGAGGACCGAACCAATCCAAAAGCTATCAATCAAATAGCCGCCAATTGTTATTTGTAGTTCCGGCAATAGAGTAGCAAAAACAACTCCACCCGCAAAAATTCCAACAGCTATTTTGGAAACAATAAATGTAACTATTGATACAATTGATAGAACGTAGCGTGAATGAGTAGAAAATCGTCTTTCGAGAAACTCGGGCATTGTGAAAACTAGTGAGCGTGCATAGAATGGTACAAAAACCCAGGCAAGCACTAGCAAGCACCAGGCATGGAATTCATAATGAGCTAAAGCAACACCGTCTTTAGCTCCGGAACCTGCCAGTCCAACAATATGCTCGGATCCAATATTCGAAGCAAAAATTGATGCACCTATTATCCACCAGCTAAGATTTCTGCCAGCCAGGAAATAATCTGCAGTTTCATTTTTACCTTTCTTTACCACCCACCATGCAACAGTAAGCAGGATGCAAAAGTATGCTGCTATTGCAATCCAATCAATAGTTTGTAACATTATTTTCCCTCACTATTTAATGATCATATTAGAAAGTTGGCTAATTTATTTAGTTGAGAATTTATAAATTGTCGTCTGATGATACACTTCCCCTGGTTTTAAAACAGCGGATGGGAAATTCTTTTTATTCGGAGAATCGGGAAACAGCTGAGCTTCGAGACAAAGACCGGTGCGATGCTCATAAAAAATTCCGCCTTTCCCTTTAGCTGAACCATCCAGAAAATTTCCGGAATAAAATTGAAGCCCCGGCTGGTCCGTTAATACTTCCATATATCGGCCGCTTTGAGGATCGTAAACCGCTGCCGATAAACGCACATTTTTGGAATAATCATTTATAACCCAATTATGATCGTACCCAATACCAAAACGCAGCTGTTCATCTTTTTCATTTATCCGTGCACCGATTTTTTCTGGTTTTCGGAAATCAAATGGTGTACCTCCCACTTTTTTTAATTCGCCGGATGGAATTAAATTTGAGTCAACAGGAGTTAATGTATCGGCTTTAATCATTAATTCATGATCAAGAATCTTTTTAGTGAAATCGCCGGTCAGGTTAAAATAGGAATGATGAGTCGGGTTAAGTATTGTTGTTTTATCGGTTGTGCCTTCATAATCTATTCTAAGCTCATTGTCTTTTGTAACCGTATATGTAACTGAAACCGTTACGGTACCAGGATATCCTTCTTCGCCGTCTTTACTTACATAAGTCAGTTTGAGTGCAGGGTCGGTCTTGCTTTCAACCGGTTCGGCTTTCCATAAGACTTTATCAAATCCTTTTGTTCCTCCATGAAGATGATTTGTACCGCTGTTTACAGTAAGCCGGTACTCTTTCCCATCCATTGTAAATTTTCCTTTTGCTATCCTATTGCCGTATCTTCCGACAATTGCTCCTAAATATGAACTGCCGTTTTCATAACCGGAAAGGTCATCGTATCCTAAAACAATATCGGAAAATTTTCCGCTGCGGTCGGGAACAGATAAAGTGCGAACAATTGCGCCGAACTCGATTATTTCTGCTTTCATGCCTAAGGAATTTTTCAAAGTATAAGAATAAACTTTACTGCCGTCGGGAAGAGTACCGAATAATTTTTTGTCGATCATTGATTGGCCTTTCGTATTGGTTTGAGAGAATAAAATTAAATAAAAGAGAATAAATATAATAGAAGTCGATTTTATCATTATAATTCTCCAGATTAATTAAAATAAATTATTATACCACAAAGTTAAAAAAAGTTTTGTTTTTATTTAGAATTTGAGCGTTCCTTTTTGTCGTTTTTGCTGAAAAAACTTTCCGGAGGGCCCAGATAAGAAGGTTTTACCTCTCCCGTTTCTATTACGATTTTTTGAAGAACAATTCCCGGATCCAGAGCCCAGAATTTTAATGTATGCTCGCCAGGTTCTTTTTCCGGATGCCGAGTGGTTTTAATTTTAATGTTATTTGCTACTGCTTCATTCCACCACCTGGCATATTTCCAATCGGGAATTGTATCACCTTCATGAATATTAATTACTTGCGGTTTTTCATCATCAACAGCAACAGCATATCTTTTTCCTTCCCCTGTAAAATCTAACGAAGGGGATAAAAATGCGTATATTTTCATCTCCCCTTTTGTAAAAAGATAAACCTTGTACTCCAGATGAGCATTATTATCTCCGGGAGTCTGAATCTTTACGGAAACAGGAGCTGTTGTCATTGATGATCCGGTCCGTCCAAGATTTGGAATCTTTTCCCATTTCACGGAGTCCTCATTATAAATCCTTGTATAATGTTCGGCTTCAATTGAAACATATCCGTCGCTTTCGACGAATCCTTCAACTAGATCCCGTTTAGGAACAGAAGGATTATTTACAATTGCATTTACAACAACTTTTGTATTATTTACACCGCTAATGGTTAACGGTATCCGTGTCATTCCATGTTCAGCCATATCCCAATTAATAATTACCCACAAACGCTCTTCATCTTCAATTTTACCTTTCTCTTTGCTGATCTTAATCCATGGTTTTCCGGAAGTAACAGTATACTCGAATGGAGTTTTTCCCCTGTTAAATATTTCTATATAATGGGGTTTCTGATCATATAAATTAAATTCCGGCAGCACTGCTTCGCTTTCTTCGTTCGGCCACCATTTTGCGGATCCTTCAACAGCAACTCCAATTTCTGCTTCTTGCTCAAGCTCAATTTCTTCGACTTCAGGCATTGTATTTTTATCAGGCTGCTGCCAGGTTGTATAACCTATGTGGGTTTGATCCATCATATGTTTCCACTTTCCCCCGGCTAAAATGTTATTATAATAATTAGTTATCTCCGCATCCTTTTCAAATAATTTCCTGACTTTTTCAGCAAGACTATTTGTTAGTGCTCTTCCCTGCTCAGCATAAAGATGATTTTTTCCTGCCGCCAAGTAGAGTTCATTTAAATTAGCACATGCAGATACCGGATGAAGTACAAGTTCATAGAAAGCATCCTTATATTCTTCAGGTATCGAATCATAGATTTTTTGAGCATGTTCCGCCAATTTATTATAGTCATTTACGACAGATTCAAATTCCATATAATTTACCAGGCTGTAAGTCTCCGGTGAAAGCATTTCAGGCTTTCGGCGGGAATTAAATTTTGTATACCTGGAAACTATTTCTGCAATTTCCTTTGCATACTGTTTTCCAAACTGCTGCTCCGCCCAAGATTCATAATATTCAGGCAGGCTTTCGGGGGTCCATTCATCAGGATTCCAAGCATAATCGAGAAAAAAATCTATAGGAAATTCCACCGGTTTAAGATCTCCTACATTTACAATCCATATTTGGCGGGCATTATATTTATATGCAAGGCGCATTTGCTCCCAGACTCTCTCAATTTGGTTTGTGTTCACCCATTTATAATTTCTCGGTCCGCCCACATAATCGTAATGATAATAAATTCCATATCCGCCCTTCCGCGGTTTTTCGGTTAATGCCGGGAGTTTGCGGATATTTCCCCAATTATCATCACATAATAAGACTGTAACATCATCAGGTACACGCATTCCTTTATCATAATATTCCTGTACTTCTTTATAAAGCGCCCACAACTGCGGTATTTGAGTTACATCTTTACCGGTCACTTCAGAAATTATTTTTCGCTGATCCTGAACAATTTTTTCCAATAAAGCCACATTTGCCGTTGGGCTCATGGCTTCATCACCGTCTCCGCGCATTGCCAATGTAACAATGCTTTCATTATTCCCCATGCGTTCGATTCCTTTTCTCCAGAATGCCTGCAGATTCCCGGCATTTTTTTCATAATTCCATGGACCTTCTCCGTAACGCTGCCATTCCACATGAGCACGCATCATAGGCTCATGATGCGAAGTGCTGATTACAATTCCATATTCATCTGCTAGTTTAGGATTTAAAGAATCATCATCATAAAAGGCTCTTCCCCACATTGCAGGCCATAGAAAATTTCCCTTAAGCCTCAATAATAAATCGAACATATGTTCATACAATTCATGGTTGAACATATCAGTTCCGTATTTTTCCATGGACCATCCGGATAGGGCCGGGGCTTCGTCATTAATAAAAATTCCTCTGTATTTAACTTCCGGTTCTCCCATCGTATATCTTCCCGGAAGGACATAAAGAGCCTGCTGCTTTTTTACCGGAACATCTGCCCACCAATACCAGGGCGAGACTCCAATTTTTTCGGAGCAATCATATATTCCGAAAATTGTACCCCTTTTATCGCTCCCTGCAATTATTAATGCACGATCAATATTGTCGAACGGCTTTTCAATAACCTGGATTAGAAACGTCTCCCATTTACCTGCAATACCCTCGACATCTAATTTATTTTCCCGGATCAGTTTATCTATAAGTTTACTTTTACCTATTGTCCCCGCAAATACAATTTCTTTTAGGCGGGGAATTGAGTCAATTGAAAGAAGAGGTTCAGCGTTTGTAACTTTACCTATATCTGCCTTGAAATTTTTTAGAACGCGGATAACTCCTGGATAATCATCTGAACTAACCAGGAGAGGTGCAGATTTCCCTGATTCCGATAATGTAAATGATCCCGGTTCTTTTACTGAAGTTATATAAGAATCTTTTTGATCCGGAGAAGAAATAGTTGAAGAAACACAAGTAATTACTGCAATGGATGAAAATAAAAAAATTTTAATAATATTTTCCATTTTATTTTTTTGTTATTTAAGTAAGATTAACTTTTTATTTTGAATAAAACCCTTATCAGTTTTCATTCTATAAAAATAAATTCCCGAGCTAAATGAGGAACCGTCCTATTCAGCTTCATAACTGCCTGCGGGCAGAGTCTTTGAAATAATTGTTGATATTTTGCGTCCTATTAAATCATAAATACTTAGATCTACCTCACCAGCTATAGTTAAACTATATCTTATCTTTTGGAAAGTTTTGATCAAGATAGAATCCGCTTGCCGGCTCTGGATTTTTATTTTCATCTGGATAACCGGTACTTTATTTTTTTTATAAATAATCCGGCTTAATCTGGAATCAGAATTGCCGCCGAAGAAATCGCTTCCCCACTTCAGCATATAAATTGCTCCGTCATGCTCCATTTCCAAATCCATCGGAATGAAATCCATGCTGTTGAGAAAAGGATTAATTTTAAGGATGTTTCCTGCCGAATCCAATTTAACTTCCTTGATCCAATTCCGCGAACATTCATAGATATATAAAGTATTATTATAATACTCGGGCAGTTTAACTTCCGAAGTCAGATCAGATTTGAAGTAATAAACCGGACCAGCCATTGCTGTTCTTCCATATCCAGCAGTGATTTCAGGAAATTCCGGAGATTGACCGTAAGGGTACCAGATCCATGCTGATTTAGCTGCAGGTAATTCTGCTGCTCCTGAATTATTTGGGGAGTCATTAATAGGATTATCACAATCAAAAGCTGAACCGGAAGTACCGGGTCGTGTAAAATAATAATCTATGTTGGGGATATTATTTGTAATACAGTAGGGCCATCCAAAGTTTCCGGCATCTTCAGCAGTGTCAACCATAAAATTATTGACAATTCCAAGCTGTTGAATTGCAGCGGCAACAGCAGATATAGACTCACGGCGGAATTCTGCAGTTTTGCTAAAAACTGAGGTTTGAGCAAAAAGTATCTCTGAGGAGAAAAAAGCCGCTGACAATGTCAAAGTCAAATTAAAAATGCTCTAGTAGCTATTTAGTATATAAAAAAACTTACTTTATTTAGGATTATAAATAGTATTATAAATAAATGACGCACAAGTAAAGAGATTTCCGTATAAGCCTTAAATATGCCCCGAAAATTTTCTTATTTTTTCTGTTCTTGCAACTAAAATGAATAACATCCATTCAGAAATATTGATACTAAAGAAATAATAACATTCATGACAAGAGGATTAAAAATTTTCATTAAGATTAAGAGCTTTAAAAAAAGAGGAACTTATCCGAAGGAAATCTTCAGACAAGCTCCTCTTAAATAAATATCTTATTTCATCAGCATCAATTTTTTCACTGCAACGAAATTTCCGGCTTCAATACGGTAGAAATAAATGCCGCTGGAAAGATCCGATGCATTAAATGTTACCGTATACTGACCCGGTGACTGCATCTCATTTACGAGGGTTTGTATATGCCTTCCGAGTACATCGAAAATTTTGATAGTTACTTGAGATGTAGCCGCAATATCATACCTGATATTGGTTATAGGATTAAAAGGATTCGGATAATTCGCAAAAAGCTGAAACTTCCCGGGCAGTACTTTATTATCATCATCAACACCGACTACAACATTAACTGTATCTAAGTAATCTCTCAGCCATTCTAATGCCGGCCTTTCAGAACCATTTGAATTTAAAAGGAATGCATTTGTCTGCCAGAGACCCACTCTCCAGCCCCATAAAGTAATTCCCTCAACGCCGGGATGAGAATAAAGCAGAGGAAATACTCTCCGGTATTCTGAGAGCTGAGTAGCATCATTGGCATTATTAATATCGAACTCGGTAATCTGAATAGGAATACCTGTTGATGCAAGCGAATCAAGATTTCTTCTCATAGTAGCTGAAGCTGCACTTACAGTAAAAGAATGGCCTTGTTCAGCTATAATATCTACCAAAGTATCTGCCTGTAATAATCTTATAATATTAAGATATTGCGCAGTACTTGTAGAGCTGCTGATAATACCATAATCGTTGAGCATCAATCTCGTACTATCGGGGAAAATCTGTCTTGCCAGACGGAATGCATTAAGCACCCAATCCCAGCCAGTTACACCGTCACCGCCTAAAGCCGCCTTGTAATTAGCACGGCCATTCGTCCCATCAGGCGGATTATGGCCAGGCAGAGGTTCATTTACAACTTCCAGGTAATCGATATCAGGATATCGGTCAGCAACTGCCTGGAACCATTCGGTAATTTCCTCAAGCTGCTCATCCGCTGGTAAAGCGCTGATCCAGCCAGGCTGCTGAGCCCCCCAAACAAGAACATGAAAATGGAAGGAAAAACCATTATCCTTAGCTAAATTATAAGCTGCATCCAGATCTCCCCAATTCATTACATCACGCGTACCTTCAACACTTCCCCATTTTCCTGCATTCTCAGGAGTAACCTGATTCCAGTAAGCTTCAAAATTAGGTGCCTGAACAGAACTGTATGCTGAACCTACAAATTTCGGCTGATCTGTTGCAAGCGGCGGTCCTTCCCAAACATCTCCCGGCAGCTGAGTTGTACCGGGTCCTTCATTATCCAATGCCCAGACGGTGTAGTATAAATCTGCACGTCCGAATGCAAATTTATCAATGTTCAAGCCGTTCTCGCGGGTCCCGATTTGAAATATTTTAGTCAGGCTGTCAGGTTCAACAACAAATGCACCGGAGCTATCGCCAGTATAACGATTCCTCGTAAGATTTACCCATTTCCAGATGTTGTTTCCAAGTCCACCTGGATCATATACTACATCCGCAGAATCAGCAAACCCTGCTGCAGCAAGGTTATTCATTAAAATCCAGTCCTCATCACTGACAGTATCTTTGTTTCCAAATCCGTTGCCGAAGAAAAAGCTGTCATCATTAAATCCGTCGGCACCGACACGAATCCTAGCATAAAAATTAAAAGTTCCGGAATCCGGAAAAGTAATTTCATAGGTGACGATACGTCTTGCACTGCCGGGATTTAAAGCGGTGTTTTGTACTTGAGTAGATACATAGTCAATATCTCCATCCTGCAGAACTTCAATATCGGCACCGATAGTTCCCGATTCAGCTTCAACAACTACCGGTTTTAGAGCATCCTCGACATTCGATATCTTCAGGTTATCAATCCATATTGTATCACCTATATTTGCTGAAAGGGCGAAATGAATCGGAGCCCTGATTACAGTCTGAGCATCTGTAATTGTAAACTGTACTGAATACTGCTGCCACTCTGCAGTAACATTATTGCCGGCAGGACGAATGGCCCCGTATTCCTGGAAAGCATAATTACCGATTGTGAAATAAACCTGAGAGCTGGAACTTGATTTCGCCCATACCGAATAGCTGTAAGTTTCACCTTGCTGGACAGGCAGGCTGTCGGCAACAACTTGAATATCCCATGGATTGGTTCCTATAGCATTAACTACAATTCTTAATGCATGTGAACCCTGCTGAACGGTATCATCAACAATCGATAATTCCGGAGCGGGTGAAACGGCTCCGGCAACTTCTATAACCCAGCCGTCAACATCGGTAGTATCAACCACTCCGGGAGCCGTATCCTCAAAACTTCCGTTTGTTACAATCTGAGCATTAGACGTGCCTGATATAATTAATACAGACATCAAACAATAAAGCAGGATGTTAACACGATTGTATAATAATCTTATCATTAGTGCCTCCTTTGGTTATTTAAAAGTAAAATGTCAATTAAATTTTTAGTACTCAATAGATTATAAGAATTTGTATAAATTGAACCGTTTTAATACTATGAAAAACATTCCAAATTATCAAGAAAAACTCAAAATAAATCGAACAATAACAGAATCCTATCATGTTTTTGCAGAACCGGAGCCTCTGATAATTTGGTGAACATTATCAAAATTGATTACAGCTTCAGATTGAGCATAAATTTTTGAAACAAATGTAGATGAGAGGACAAAATAAAAAAATAAAATAATGATTATCAGTTGTTTTCCGCTGCGTATTTTTCTTTTCATATTATCCTTTTTAATTATAATTAAAGCTGAGATCTTCTCTATTTCATCAATACAAATTTCTTTGTATCTATAAAATTACCGGCATGCAGTTGATAAAAGTAAATACCACTTGCAAGATTGGAACCATCAAACTCTACTTTATAATTTCCAGCATGTTTAAATTCATCAACAAGAGTACCTACTTCATTTCCAAGCAGGTCATAGATTTTCAGAGTTTGCCAACTGTTTACCGGTGACTGCCAAGTGATTATGGTTTTAGGATTAAACGGATTAGGATAATTTTGATTTAAGGTAAATTTATGTAAAACATGCTTATCATCTACCGTTGTCGGCGGGGAGTAGCTTTCGCCAATAAATTTAAACCAATCAATCCGGAAAAGATTCCCTGAACCTATGAATCTTAAATAAACATCATGACTGCCTGATACAGAATCAACATCCGCAGTGAAAGTTTCAAATGTATTCCAGCCGCCTGTATTTTCTATAGTGCATTCGGCAATTTTGGTTCCTGTATCAATTGAATCTAACCAGACTTCAACAATTCCTCCGGAAGAAGCGCTTGATGCTGAAATTTCCAAAGACACCGGCTTTTTATAATAATCATTACCGCCAAATTCTATTCCGGCATATAATGCCCAGTCATTATTATGAATGCTGTCCAGGTCAGCAGGTGCGGTGCCGCCGACAACCCTTAGGGTACCGTATTGATTTGCAGCAGGCTGGGCAAAT
>JBLNGL010000180.1:0-2950 GCA_050264735.1 Ignavibacteria bacterium
TATGAAAGCGGCGCTGTAGAAGTCACGGACTCACTTCACATTAAGGATCTTGAAGTTTGGAAATCAATAAATGTTTCAGGAAAAAATCCTCAAAAGGAAAGAAATGCTAATGCCTATATTAATTTGCCATTTATTATAAAAGGTGCCCAGTATGACAGCATTCCTTACAGAAGAAATATAAGCGGCGGCGACGGGAATAGCGAAACAGGCCGTTTTTTACTTCTATCAGAAAATGATGATTATACTTATAATGAATATACAGGGGTCATTTCATTTAGAACTCAGATAAATCAGCAGGATATAATTGCTGTCGCTTACCGCAGGGAATTCCTTACAGGAGGAGACGATGATAAATTCTTCGGAGAATTTCTGAGCACAGCTAAATCCGATTCACAAAAATTAGTATTGAAATTAGTAAAACCTGCTAATCTTCAGCCTCGGTGGACGACAGCTTGGAACCTGCTTCTGAAAAATATTTATCCTGTCGGAGGAAGAAATATTAAAAAAGAAGGATTTGAGTTCAGAATTCAGCGTGAAATTCCCGGACAGGATCCTGTTGCGGAATTACCTAAGGAGGAGGGAGGGGGATCTGTCAGGCTTCTTGAAGCATTTGAGCTGGATAGATATAATTCAAGCGAACAGCCGACACCCGATGATATTTTTGACTGGAAATCAGGTGTTACTATTATCCTGGAAACCGGTGAAATTATTTTCCCTAAGCTGCACCCTTTCGGGAGCAATATTCCGGATGTATTCAAAGATAAGGATTCCCTTAGATTTGATGAAGTATATGATACAACAGCAACCGGTGCACAAAATCAGAAAACAAAAGACAGATGGGTTCTTGTCGGCAAGTATTCAGGGGAAGCTTCAAACATTTACCAGCTTGGTTTTAATATTGTAGAAAATTCTGTCAGGGTGCTTCTAAACGGCGGCGAACTGTCTCCGGGAACCGACTATGTTGTTGATTATACTATTGGACAGCTTACAATACGGAATGATGCTGCTCTAGTACCGGGTGCCAATCTTAAAATTACTTATGAACAAAATGATTTATTCCAGCTAGCCTCCAAAACTTTATTGGGAGCCAGGGGCCTTTTTGATTTTTCCGAGAGAACTAAATTAGGTTTTTCAATCTTAAATTTGAACCAGCAGACATTAAGCGATAAAGTCAGGATCGGTGAAGAGCCTTTAAGCAATACAATATATGGAGTTGATTTTACTACGGGTATTGATCTTCCCGTTTTTACAAAAGTGCTTGACAGGTTTATCTCTACAAAACAGATGTCGAGCTTTTCAGTAAGCGGAGAGTATGCCTACATAGATCCCGATCCGAATACCAAAAAAAGCACAATTGCTACAGACAAAGGAGAAAGCATTGCTTATATAGACGATTTTGAAGGTACAAAGCGGATAATTCCCATTGGTGTTTCTTATGCAGGCTGGAAAGATTTAAGCCCACCTGTTAATCTGCCTACTTTGCCGGGGATACTGCCTGCTGAAATGATCTCGCGTAAAGCAAAAAGCTTTTGGTATTCTGCTACCCCTTCCGGCGTCACGGTAGAACATATATGGGGAGACAGAAAGAAAGTAGCCAGATCGGATCAGGATGTACCGGTAATGGATTATAATTTTTGGCCGGATACAGCAGGTACATTTAATTATGCTCCTAATCTAAGTGAAAGAGAGAAAAACTGGGGCGGGGTAATGAAACTTCTTTCTTCAACAGCAAATAACCTCGTCGAAGAGAATATAGAATTTATCGAGTTCTGGCTGAATGTTGATCAGGCTCCGGCGGATGCTAAATTATATATTGACCTTGGAAGAATAAGCGAGGATATTATTCCGAATGACAGCCTTGATACTGAAGATAAAGACGGGAATGATGTAATGGATCTTGAGGGGAAAGAAGATGTGGGTATTGATGGTTTAACCAATGAACAGGAGAGAACAAAATATCCCAATGCGCCAAACAGAAATGATCCGAGCGGCGACAATTTCACTCCTGTGACAGGTTCCCCTGATGACCCTAGATCTTACTTTAATATAAATGGCACAGATGGAAATGCTATTTCTACTGATATCGGCAGATTCCCGGATACGGAAGATTTAAATAAAAACGGAAATATAAGTCTTGTTAATAATTTTTTCCGGTATGAAGTTTCCTTGAACCCGGTAAACAATCCTTTTATTGCTGGCGGCGGTGATCAATCAGGTTCTAAATGGTACTTATTCAGAATCCCTCTGAAAGATACATCGGCAAAAGTAGGCGATCCGACTCTCTCCAATGTCGAAGCAATAAGAATGTTTATCACAAATGTCAATACTAGAGTTCGTTTAAGATTTGCCGAATTTGATCTGGTTGGGAACCAGTGGCAGAAAGTGCTGCCGGAAGATACTACACTCTCCGTTTCCGTCATCAGTTATGAAGATAATCCCGGCTATCACATACCTCCGGGAGTATCGCAGGAAAAGGATCGTACAAACCCTAATGAAGAAGTTTTCAGGAATGAGCAGTCTCTGAATCTGATCATTAATGATTTAAAGGACGGCGAATACCGCGAAGCAGTTAAATATTTGTACCGGCCGTTAGACATTTTTAATTATTCGGAGATGAAATTATTCATTCACGGCGATCAGAATCAAATGCCGGGTTCAATTTCTTATTACGATACCGTACGGAATTTTTATTCGGCGCAAGTATATTTCCGCTTCGGAATAGATACAAATAATTTTTATGAATACCGTCAGCCGGTTCGGTATAATCCGGATCCAAATTCATTCGGATGGGACGAAATCAGCATAGAATTCGCCAAACTTACAGCAATTAAACAGGAGCGGGATTCTTCAAATACCATTGGCGGTCCGGTAGCTGGGAGGCCTAATCATTTCTACAGGGTGAAAGGAAATCCGTCTCTTACCCAGTTAAAATTTTTAATGGTGGGAATTT
>JBLNGL010000181.1:0-2660 GCA_050264735.1 Ignavibacteria bacterium
AGGGCTGGGGAATCGGAGATAACTTAACATGGGAGTCAATTCATGATGAAGTAATAATTGAGCCGGGATCATTTTTAGTCATCTCAAAAGATTCTGCAATTCTGAATTTTTATTCGATTCAATCGCAGTTGATAGAGATAAATTTTCCCTCTTTAAATAATTCCGGCGATGCAGTTGTTATTAAAGATTCATCAGAATTTATAATCGACAGCCTTGAATATCTTCCTGCCTGGGGAGGAGCTGCCGGAAGTTCTCTGGAAAGAATTGATTCTGAAAATTCATCCCGGTCCTCTGCGAATTGGTCAGGTTCTCTTAATAAATACAAAGCCACTCCGGGCTGTATAAATTCTGTTTCAAAGAAGGATTTTGATCTTGAACTCTCGGAAATCATTTTTAATCCCGTTTACCCGGTATTCGGCGATAACATTTCAATTTCCGCAAAGGTGAAAAATTTAGGGAAATCGGCAACCAATTTTAGCCTTATTTTATCGGAGGATAATAATCTTGATTCCATTCCGGATATTGAATTAGAAAATGTAAACTCGATTGAATTATCTGCAGGAGAATCAACAATAATAAAATTTAATTATTCTGAACTTGACCTTCAATCTGCGCTTAACTTTCGAGTAATAATCATAAGTAGTCATGATCAGGATACCAGCAATAATTATCTGATAAAAAATATTTTTCCGGGGTTTTCTGGTTCTACAATAGTTGTTAATGAAATTATGTACATTCCGGTTAACGGAGAACCTGAGTGGATGGAGTTATATAATACAGCGGAAGCAGCAATAAATTTAAAGAATTGGTCGGTTTCCGATGTTCTTTCAGTACCTTCCAGCACAAAGATTTCTGAAGATATTTACATCCCGGGAAAATCTTTTCTTGTTATCAGCAAAGATTCAGCCTTAATAAATTATCATAGGTTAATTCCATCTACGCTTCTCATACTGAATTTTCCTAATCTGAATAATGAGGCTGATGGAATTGTAATTAGGGATAGCAGGTATCTAAAAATAGATTCCGTAAGATATGAATCTGAATGGGGGAAATTAGGATATTCTCTGGAAAGAATTTCCATTAGTGCTGCTTCAAACCTACATTCAAATTGGACTTCCTCAATTGATCCGGAGATGAGCACTCCGGGCAGAATTAATACGGCAGCACCCAAGTTGTATGATGTTTCTGTATCTGAAATCTTTTTTAATCCAAGATTCCCTATTGAGGGAGAAGATGTTTTTGTTCATGCCAAAATTAAAAATAATGGTTCCTTCGATGCTTCGGCTTTCTTAATCAATTTCTTTTTAGACTCTGATTTAGATGGTATTTTCGATCATGTTCTGGGTTCGGAACAAATCCCCCTTTTAATTTCTGGCGATTCAACTGCTGTTTCTTCTCAAAATCCAATAATGAAAATAAATTCGAAAGTATCAGCAGCGGTTGAAATAATATTTTCTTTAGATGAAGATACCTTGAACAATTACGCTGAAAAAAGAGTAGAACCCGGATTCTCAAAAAACTCCCTTCTGATAAATGAAATAATGTTCGATCCTGATCAGAATGAACCTGAGTGGATTGAAATTATTAATGCTGCTAAGGATTCGGTAAATTTAATTAATTGGTCAGTCAGTGATATTTTGCCTTCTCCCGGGAAAAATTTTATAACCAATGAAGATTTTTTTATTTCACCCAATGAAATATTCATAATTGCAAAAGACACCTCAATTCTCTCAATTCATCCTGATATTAAATGCAAAATCAGATTTAGCAGTTTCGGAACTCTAGGCAATACTTCCGACGGGATTATGATTTATGATTTTCGAAATGCCGTTATAGATTCCGTTCTTTACAGGTCTTCGTGGGGAAATATGAAAGGATATTCACTTGAAAGAATTTCTCTTTCATATCCTGCTTATGACAGCTCCAATTGGACAAACTCATTAAGCGTTAAAAAATCTACTCCGGGCTTGATAAATTCAATTATAGCGATACCGGAGCTAGAAAGAAATTCTTTAACAATAAATGAAATAATGTTTGATCCGGATATAGATAATTGTGAATTTGTCGAATTCTATAATCAATCCGAATCGGAAATTAATATAGGCGGATGGAAAATTGAAGATCAGAATGGGAATTATTCAAAACTTTGTGAAACTAATTTTATTGTCCCTCCTAATTCATTCTTCACAGTTTTTGCTGATTCTGTCGGAGCAGCAAAATATAATTTATACAGAGATCCTTCTGTGAGAGTCCTGAACTGCAGTGACCTGGGTTTAACCAATTCTGATGAGCTCATAATGCTTAAAGATTTAAAGGGAAGAACTATTGATTCGGTTTGGTATTATGAAAAATGGCACAACAAAAATTTTGTTGTTACAAAGAATAGATCATTAGAAAGAATTAATCCTAAGATTAACAGCAATGATGAATTTAATTGGAGCAGCTCCACGGATTTATTGGAGGCTACACCGGGGAAAAGAAACAGCATCTTCACTGAAAATATTTACAATCCACAAGCTAAGATTTCGGTTTCACCGAATCCATTTTCACCGGATGGTGACGGTTTTGAGGATTTTACAATCTTAAATTATCAACTTTCCAAGCCTACATCTCAAGTCAGGGTAAAAATATTCGACAGCAGGGGAAGATTAATTAAAACG
>JBLNGL010000182.1:0-3150 GCA_050264735.1 Ignavibacteria bacterium
AACTGCAACAGGTTTGAGACCGTCCAGTTTGATTCCTTTGTCTTTGTTTTTCCCGAAGATCATCGGCTTTCCATGTTCAAGTACCAAAACATGATCATCTTTTGTATTTTTATCGGATAACGTATCGAATGCACCGTCGTTGAAGATTACGCAGTTCTGGAATATTTCCAGGAATACCAATCCTTTATGATCCGCTCCCCTTTTAATCATTGCTTGAAGATGCTTGGGATCTCTATCTATTGCACGGGCGATAAAAGTTGCTTCGCTTCCGATAGCCAGTGATATAGGATTAAAAGGATAATCAACGCTGCCGTAAGGAGTAGTTTTTGTAATCTTTCCTTTTTCTGAAGTCGGTGAATATTGTCCTTTTGTTAATCCGTAAATCCTGTTATTGAACAGAAGGATTTTAAGGTCGATATTTTTTCTGCAGGCATGTATAAAATGATTACCGCCTATGCTTAAAAGATCGCCGTCGCCGGTTGCGATCCAAACGGAAAGATCGGGATTGCTGATTTTAACTCCTGTTGCAATTGCAGGAGCTCTGCCATGGATAGAATGAAAGCCATAGGTTTCCATGTAGTATGGAAATCTCGAAGAGCATCCGATCCCGGAAATCCAGACAATATTTTCTTTTTTAATCCCGATTATTTCAGGGAATGTTCTCTGCACCTGTGCAAGGATTGAGTAGTCTCCGCATCCTGGGCACCATCGCACATCTTGGGAAGTTGAAAAATCCTTTGCGGTATATTTTTTATCTTGAACTTGAACTTGCCTGTCCGCCGAAGTAATTGCGAAGGCGGAAACTTTTTCCTTATTATCTGCCATTAGTTAAACCTCCGAGAATTTCTTTAATCTTCTCCTCAATATCCGAAGTCCTAAGGGGCAAGCCTCGGACTACATTAAATTGAATAACATGAATTAAAAATTCGCTCCTCAGAATCTTTGCAAGCTGTCCGCGGTTAATTTCCGGAACAAGTATTTTTTTAAATCTTTTCAGTACATCCGCAGTATTTCCGGGAAAAGGATTTAAATATTTAAAATGCGTCTGCGATACTTTATATCCCTGCTGCCTTATATTTCTGACTGATTCGGTTATTGCACCATAAGTACCTCCCCACCCTGCCACCAGCAGCTCTCCTTCATTTTCTCCGTCGACTTTCAGATCCGGAATTTCATTAACAATATTTTTTATTTTCTGCTCACGGATACGGATCATCAAATCGTGATTATCCGGATCATAACTGACATTTCCGGTGATATTAGCTTTTTCCAATCCGCCTATGCGATGTTCCAATCCAGGTGTACCGGGTTTTGTCCATGGACGGGAAAGATTATTATCTCTCAAATAAGGCGCAAACCCTTCCTTTTCAGTCCGGAATTTTACCGGAATATCTTTTAAATCTACAGCATGCGGAATTTTCCAGGGTTCCGAGCCGTTTGCCAAATATCCGTCGGTAAGAAGTATAACCGGCGTCATAAATTTTAATGCTAAACGGGATGCTTCGAGCGCCATATCAAAACAATCACTCGGAGTAGAAGCAGCGAGAACTGCCACCGGAGATTCGCCGTGCCTTCCATAAATGGATTGGAGGAGATCAGCTTGTTCCGTTTTCGTGGGAAGACCGGTGCTGGGGCCGCCCCTCTGAACATTGACAATAACCAAAGGCAGCTCGGTCATTACTGCTAAACCAATTGCCTCAGTTTTAAGAGCCAGACCAGGACCGCTAGTGGTAGTAATTGCCAGATCGCCTGCAAATGCAGCACCGATTGCCGAGCTGACTCCGGCAATTTCATCTTCAGCCTGAAAAGTTTTCACTCCGAATTCTTTATAATTACTTAAATATTGGAGAATTTCAGATGCAGGAGTGATAGGATATGAACCCAAAAATAAAGGAAGTTTGCTTTTTACTGAAGCAGCTAAAAATCCTAACGCAGTTGCTTCATTACCTGAAATGCTTCTGTAAACACCGGAGGGGAGCTTTGCAGGTTCAACATGAAAACGTGTGGAAAAGACTTCAGTTATTTCTCCAAAATTATATCCGGCACTTAGCGCTTTTTCATTTGCATCTGCGTATTCAGGTTTTTTGCCAAACTTTTTTTGAATCCAGTTTAACGTTGGTTCTAAAGGACGGTTGTATAACCAATACATCAAACCAAGGGCAAAGAAATTCTTGCACCGGGATTTTTCCTTTTGACCTAGTGAACTTTCTTCCAGTGCCTTATTAGTCAGCGAGCTAATCGGTACGGGAAAAACTTCGAATCCTTTCAGACTAGTATCTTCAAGGGGGCTGGCTTCATATCCTGCTAGTTTTAAATTTTTTGAATCAAAGGCATCCGTATTTGCGATTATAGTACCGCCGGGTTTTAATTCAGCAATATTTTTTTTGATTGCTGCAGGATTCATCGCAATCAAAACGTCCGGGCGATCACCCGGAGTGTAAACTTCGGTGCTTCCAAAATGAAGCTGAAATCCGCTTACACCGTAAACCGTTCCGGATGGAGCTCTTATTTCAGCAGGATAATCGGGCAGTGTGCTTAAATCATTCCCGACTAAAGCTGTAGTATCGCTAAACTGACTGCCGGTCAGCTGCATCCCGTCGCCCGAATCTCCTGCAAATCTTACGGTAACCTCACTAAGATTCCGAACCTTTTTTTCTTTTGCCATTTTACTTAATTTTTTGTTTGACAAGCATAACCGCAGTATTAATACTATAATTGTGCCATTATGATAAATATTTGAATTTATTTGTGAAAATGATTTTCACAGGAATTTATATTTATAATTATCAACTTCTTCATTAAAACGCTCGTAATTTCTCGAAAATGAAAAGCCTGGTGAGGCAGTTGTAAGAAGTAAGAATCATTTTTCACTTAATTGATGAATGGCTGCAGCGGGTATTTATAAAACTTAATTAATCATTCAGGCGAATGATATTTCTGTGAATAGTTTTTTATTTTTTCCAATGAGTCAAAAAGGGCGGGCGTTAATCTGAGTATTTCCGAAAAAACCGGGGACAGTTCCTCATCTTCATATTCATGAGCGGTAAAGTTCCTGAGTTCGCATATTTTAATAAAGTTATCAGAATGATTAATTAAACCTTTCTTTTCAGCTAGTAGTATGGAATCCCTGATTGTTCTATTATCATCAAG
>JBLNGL010000183.1:0-2500 GCA_050264735.1 Ignavibacteria bacterium
CAGAATTGCTCCCCTTAAAAGATAATAATTCTACACCTTCACCTAAAAATGCCGACGTAATTAACATGCCTTGATTATCCCTCCCGTTTACCCAGTTTTGTACAAAATGTGTAATTTCACCTTTATACACAGCGCCGGAAACAGCTATGGGAGCTGAAGTCAGATTAGAGTCTATAGAGTTACTTGCACTGTCAGTCAATAAATTTGCTCTTACATATTTTGTGTAAACTGAGCCGGTAATGGTTTCCGTAGTATCCAGGATTAGGGTAACCTCTGCATAATTTATTTTAGCAACTTTGGGAAGAGAAGAAAGATCGAACCATAATTTGGATTCAAATTCTACGCTGTTCTGAATTACAATATTTTCGCTGTTTGCTGAAGGTACTGAGCCAACTACCGCACTTACTTCGGCATAAGTAATGAATCTCAAAGTGGTGTCGTAAACACCGCTTTTCTCTATATTTATAGTAAGCAAAGGAGGATCAAGAAACCCGGTAATCTTCTGAGCATTTTCAGAAGGTTTAAGATAAATTCCATTGTCTGCTGGGATATTAGTATCGGCTTGAGCTTTCAGCCAGTTAAGCACAAGCTGATTATCTAGATCAAATTCGAGAGAATCATCGTTAAGATAGTGTCTGTTCGAGCTGACATCAAGCGGATCGTAATTCAAGAAAGACAGGCTGTCGGATGTGAAGCTACTCTGTGACCAATTGCTTGTTGTACTATGGACAGAAAAATCAAAGGAAGCTGTTGAATCGCCAAATGAATACACCTGAGTTAATAATACTTTTGCAGAAAGCACATTTATATTACCATTTAAAAGATCAGTCTCCAATGAATCCGGCATAGACAGAAAAAACTTTATTAAGATAGAGGATTCAACGTTTGAATTTTTTCCGATAAGAAGAGTGCTCGATTCTCCTAATGGAAGAACACGCTTATAATAAGATGATGATTGGGTTAATGAATCGGCAAAGGAATCTTTTTCTATAATATTTATAAGATCATCTTTTAATATATCTGTTCCGATGGAAGCGGGATCATCTCCGCAGCCGGATAATATAATCATGTAAATACTAATGATAATTATAAGAGCAAAGCGTTTAGTCAATTATTTCTCCTTTAAAATCTTTTTTAATAAAGCTGCAAGCATCAAGTAAATTTTCGGCAACAAAGGTGGGAATTTTATTTTCTTTTTGCAAGATAGAAATACTTTCCTTACCATATCCGGTTTTTACCAAAACGGTTTTCAATCCGGCATTTAATCCGCACTGAATATCGCTTATAGTATCGCCGATGAAGTAAGACTGAGCAAGATTAATATTATGTTCAATTGAAGCACGGAATATAAGCTGGGGTGAAGGTTTCCTGCAGCTGCATTCTTCTTCAGAACTAAAATCAGGATGATGAGGACAATAATAAAAGGCATCAATACTTACATTATCCGCGGCAAGAACATCATTTATCTTAAGATTTATCAATTCAACGTCCTCTTTGGTTATAAGACCCCGGGCAATTCCGGATTGATTTGAAATAACAATCAGCTTGAAGTGCAGATTATTTTTTAATTCCGATAATGCTTTTCCTGCTTCAGGAAAAACTTTTAGTTTATCTGGATCGCCTAAATAGCCCGGGTCCTCGTTTATAGTTCCGTCCCTGTCGAGAAAAATCGCATAATTCAACATCAAATACCATTGAGCATGGTTTTGTATAATTCTACATACTTTTTAGCAGAAGAGTTCCAGCTGAAATCAGATTTCATCCCGCTCTTTACAATCTTCAGCCAGATTTTTTTATCATTATATGTTTTCAATGCCCTTTTAATCTCTTTCACCATTGATGCAGCATTATACTGTGTAAACATAAAACCGGTGCCATCACCCGTTTTTTCATCATACTTTACAACAGTATCGCCAAGACCTCCGGTTTCTCTCACAATTGGTACTGTTCCGTAAACCAGGCTGTACATTTGAGTAAGTCCACATGGTTCATAACGTGAGGGCATCAAAAGCATGTCTGCACCGCCGGTTATCAAATGAGCAAGTTCATCGTTAAAACCGAGATAGCATGCAAACTTATCACTATATTTTTGCATCATTTTTTCAAAAAAAGCATAGAATTTTTTATCCCCGGTTCCAAGCAGGATCATCTGAATATCCAGCTCCATTAATTCCTTGAATGCTTCAGTAACCAGGTCAATTCCTTTAGCTTCATACAGCCTGGAGATAATTCCAATAATCGGGGTATCAGGCTTATAAGCTAATCCGAACCTCTTTGCAAGTTCTTCCTTATTTTCCGCTTTAGCCTCAAGATTTTTGGTAGAATATTTTTTGAGCAGCAGCTTATCCTTCTCAGGATTCCAGATTTTTGTATCAATTCCATTAATTATTCCAAATAAATCATCTTTTCTCCTTGCAAGCACATGCTTTAAACCTGCACCTAATTCTTCATCCGTTCTGATCTCATTTGCGTAAGATTGACTAACAGTATTTATGGTATC
>JBLNGL010000184.1:0-3044 GCA_050264735.1 Ignavibacteria bacterium
GGCCTGATTGTAGCCGATGTAATGATTACAGGCGTGTATCCCAGGTTTTTAAATTTTTGAATCGATTCATAGAGTTTTTTATTTATTTCGGCCAGAGTAACCGGACTTAATCCCAGGGTATGCACCGCGTCTTTCTGGTTCTGCAGTGATTTTGTAACTATTGCTTCAATATTTTCCCCGAGCGCAGCGGAATGAATAATTCCGTTCTGATCTTTATATATGTTTGCTATAGTTTCTCCTAATGAATGTCTGACATATTCAGTCAATACATCTATGTTCTTGGTTACTTTTGAATAATCGATCAATGCTTCCAGAATCTGCACCAAATCTTTAATCGGTATTAATTCTTTAAGAAGATTCTGAATAACTTTCTGGATTGTTCCGAGGGATAAAACTTCTTTATTAATATCATCAATAACTGCCGGATAATCTTTTTTGATGTTCTCCAGAAGATTTTTAACTGCCTGACGTGAAATAATTTTATCAAAGTTTCTTTTTAATGTTTCCTGCAGATGAGTTGAAAGAACCGATGTGCTGTCGACGACCGTATATTCGAGCAATTCGGCTTTATCTTTTTCCTCCTTTGTGATCCAATAAGCATTCAGATTAAATGCAGGATCTTTTATAGGAATTCCGGAAAGTTTTTCTTTTATGTGTCCCGGATTCATTGCAAGGTATCTTTCCGGGTGAAGCTCATAAGAATCGACTATGTTGCCCTTAATTTTTATAAGGTATTGATTAGGATCCAGCTGAAGATTATCCCTGACTCTAACCGGAGGAATCAGGACTCCGTATTCCAGCGCTAAAAATTTTCTAGTAGAAGAAATTTTATGAAAGAGATTCCCCCCCTGTTTTTCATCGACAAGGGTTATTAATCCGTATCCTATTTCAATTTCAATCGGATCAACCTGGAGATACTGCTCAACTTTTTCTTCCTGCAGTTCTCCGGATTCTTCCACTGCTTCTGCTGCAAGCTGCTTTGCTTCATTTTTTTTCGTGAAATAAGAGCCGGCGCCGAGGGTCACGCCTAAAAGAGCAAAGGGAATAGCAGGCATGCCCGGCAATAATGCAAAGAGAAATACCGCTCCGGCAACCGTTGCAAGAACTCTTGGATTTGTGAGAAGCTGTGTTTTCATCTGGTAATCGAGCGAGGTACCGGCGGCACTTCTTGTAACAACCAAGCCGGCTGCAGTGGCAATCAGAAGCGCGGGAATCTGGCATACAAGCCCGTCACCGATAGTTAATATTGTATAAGTATGAAGAGAATCCGAAAACGATAATCCTTTTTCAACTACTCCGATTATAAATCCGCCTATGATATTAATTCCGTTTATTATTAATCCGGCAATGGCGTCGCCTTTAACGAATTTGCTTGCCCCGTCCATTGCGCCGTAAAATTCCGCCTCCCGGCTGATATTATCTCTTCTTAATCTTGCCTCAGACTCATTGATTAATCCTGTATTGAGATCGGCATCGATAGCCATTTGCTTGCCGGGCATTGCGTCTAATGTAAACCTTGCCGCAACTTCGGAAATTCTTCCCGAACCTTTGATAATTACGATAAATTGAATTACAACCAGAATAATAAAGATGATAAATCCTACAATATAATTTCCGCTTACCACAAATGAACCGAAGGATTCGATTACTTTTCCTGCATACCCGTCAATTAATATTAATCTTGTAGAGCTGATGTTAAGAGAAAGCCTGAACAGCGTCAGAACCAGAAGGAGCCCCGGAAATACTGAAATATCAAGGGGGGACTTGATGTAGAGCGATACGATTAAAATTAAGACTGCAGCGGTAATATTTGTTGCGAGAAAGAAATCCAGCAAAGCCGGAGGGAGCGGAATCAACATTAATGCAAGCATGAAGATCAGCCCAAAGGCTAAGATTACATCACTGTTTTTTCCGAAAATTTTCATAATCAAATTATAGATCTCTTTGTTTTATTATTCTTCAGCTGGTATATATAAGCCAAAATTTGAGCAACTGCCTGGAAGAATGCAGACGGAATTCTGTCTCCTACATCGCACAGTTTGTAAAGTTGCCTTGCAAGATCGCGGTCTTCATGCAGAGGTATATTATTTTTTACTGCAATCTCTTTAATGCGCAGGGCTAATTCATCGACTCCTTTTGCAACTATCTTGGGCGCCGAATCCTTATTCATTTCATATTTCAGCGCTATGGCATAGTGAGTCGGATTTGTAATTACCACATCGGCGGTCGGAACTTCCTTCATCATCCTGCTGTGAGCAATCTGCAGCTGTATCTTTCTAATTTTAGATTTAATAAACGGATCACCCTCAGTCTGTCTATGTTCTTCCTTTACCTCTTGTTTGGTCATCATCATATCTTTTTTAAATTTCTTTTTCTGGAAAATAAGATCAACCGCAGAAATTACTCCGAAGACCAGGGCAATTTTCCAGAGAAAAGAATAACCTGAGCTTAGCATATAAGAAACAATTTCATCAACTGTCAATTCCATCAGTTTTGTTGATGAAGTGATTAAATCTTCCAGTATGAGATATGCGAAAATCCCGATTATTAAAACTTTTATTATGGATTTTGCCAGCTCCATCATTGATTTGGAGGAAAATAATATTTTTTTAATACCTTTTACCGGATTAAATTTTTCTAAGCTCGGTATTAACGCCTTCGGGGATATTTTAAAGCCTATCTGTGCAACAGAGGCAATAAATGCTGCTATCATTATGGAAACCAGCACAGGAGTAATAGTGATTGAAAAGAACAAAAATCCTTCTAATGCATAATCGCTTATAAGATTTTTATCGATCTCCAGAATGTCTAATGAATTGAAAATTTTAATTGTCATCTCGGAAAGCATGGAGCCGATATGCCGGTGAGCTAAATAAAGGATCAAGAACCCCGTTGTAAAAATTGCAAAGGAATTGATCTCCGCACTCTTTGCAACCATTCCCTTTTCTCTTCCTTCGTGGAGTTTCTTTGAACTCGGCTGTTCGGTTTTTTCCTGTCCTTCTACTTCCGCCATTTCAGGATCCCATTGCTTTTAAAATCTGGAA
>JBLNGL010000185.1:0-3422 GCA_050264735.1 Ignavibacteria bacterium
TCTTTCATTTGCCTCAAGACTACCGGACATACCGGTTTGTGTATATGTCCAGGTCACGTCATATCCGGTTCCATTCCAACTGAATCCAAAGAATTTCCAAGTCTCATTAGCGTTTTCAGATAAGTATGATGCAAAGAAATCATACTTACCCAGACCGCTGTATATGGCTTGCTGCCAGGTAGAACCTGTTTTACCATATGCAGCAGAGTTTGTATCTGTTAAAGCCCACTGGAAATCAAAATCCGAATGGATATAATTACCAGGCATTTGAGCATTGATTTGAATTATAGCAAGGAACCAAATCAATGTTAAGAGCATACTAATATTTCGTAACTTTACCATAAAGAAAACCTCCTTATGTTTTTAATTGTTAATAAATGAACCGAATTAAATTTGTTTAAATCAATAATTTTGTTTTATTATCTCATTCATATTCCACTTTATAAATGAAATTTTTTAATTCTGTTCTTATAGTCACTTCCTTACCGCTTAAAACATTTTTAAAACTAAGAGCATCTTTTTTGCAATCTGAATTGTTTATTGAAAATCGCTTAATGTTAGATGAGGAAGGAAGAACGGTTCCGACTATCAATTTATTATTCCCATGAAAATTTATTCTAACAATAAGTTTTCCATTAGTCCGTGTTATAGAAACATCAAGAGTGTCTAAACCAATAATCATATTACTACACTCTATATTATTCCATATTGCCGGCAGATTTGGAATTACTCTTATTTCCTTAGCAGGAATATCCGGTTGTATCCCAATCATATTGTTAACAAGAGGGAAATGAAGTCCATACCCGCCCCACAGTTGTATTGTATTCGTCTGCCATTGTTTATGCCTGGGATTTACAGGAAACGGCGGATGATGCTCCGGTAAGTCACCGGGCATTTCAGTACCTGAATAATTGGCTATACCCTTTATGTAACGTACTGCTTCATCCATTCTGCCATAATTTGCCTGAGCTGCAGCAAGGATACCGGAACTAATAGACATAGAACCCCAACCGAATTCATTGTTTAATTCAGATTTTGAGATTGCATCGAAAAGAATTTTTGCTCTCTGAGTTTCAACAATTTTGGATTCGAGTGGTACAGCGGAAATATCGCCTAAAAGAATTGGTTTATTATCTTCCGTGAGTGAATTAGCATAATACCCTTTCTCTTCCATCCACCAGGTTTTGTTTATGCCATCTTTGATTTCTTCAGCCCAATATTTTGCTTTTTTTGATGTTTCAAAATCTTTTAAGTACTCAGCCATCTCAGCCAGAGCAAAAAATCCTTCAACAGCATAGCATTGAACATCGAGCCGCTTAGGTCCCCATCCGTCAACTTCATCAAGACCATTTCCAGCAGGGAATATATCACCCTCGGTAATTTGTGTACCAATCAACCAATCTATCATCGCCTTCTTTACAGTTGGATAGAGTTCATCTATAAATTCTTTATCGCCAGTCCATTTCCAAACTTGTCCGACTGCTTTAACGAACTGGCAAGTTTCGTTAGTATTTCCATTATCTGCATTCCGTCCCCAGTACACAGTTCCATCAGTAATAAGTTCATGAAGTATTTTCCCGCTGGAATTATTTATTCCATTGCTTGTTCGTGCTATCAATAGTAAATAGTTTTTTACCTCCTCAATCTGTCCAATTGCAAGTAATGCAGGGGTAGTAAAAACTCCGTCACCGCTGAAATAGGAAGGATAATCCGGATAACCCGCTACGGTTCCTGTACCTAAGCCTGGGGTGTTTAGTACTTGCATCGCCGTATTTAACTTATTCCAAAGGAACGCTTTGTTAATCTTTTCGTCAGGAGTACTAAGGATGGAACGATTGGCAATCCCGACATATTTTTTTTCTTTCTGTTCAAGAAGATTGTCTGCGTTTTTAACAATTTCTTCTGCTGTTGAGGAAGCATCCAACAAACTTAAAATTGAACCCGCAATTCCAACGATTAGTTTTTCTTCACCTCCTTCTTTTATAGCTAAATTAAATTTCATAACAGCATCGGCTGCTCCAGATTGAGAGAATGATTTGCTGACTCGAATTGGTAAATCATTCTGCCTAAGGAATGAAATGTTTTCCGGCCAGATATTTGTTTCTAATGCTACAAATCGATTAAACTTATCTGTTGAAACCATTACACGGGACATAGTGGAATCGAAGTAAACCCGGGTGTTGAAGTCAAACGCATTTTTGTTCTTTGCATATTCTTTTTCATTTTGAACGAATGGGAATGATAGGATAGGATGAAAACGCGTAACAATTTCAAGAGATAAATTTTTCGTTTCTGATGACTTATTTTTTATTGTATAAATAAATAGCGCACCCGAATGATTATCCAGAGCAACATCTTTGCGATTTATATGAAACTCATCTGATTGAAATTCATATTCAGACCATGCAGCTTTTCTGATGTATTTTTTAGCTGATGTTACATAATGATCATTAATACGGAGCCAAATTCCGTTTGCCGTTTTTAACGGCGGTACCCAAACACCCCCCATCTCATCTACAATATGCCAGCCTAATGGCGGAAAGTTCCCGTCCTGTGTTCCTACTATATAACATCGTGTGCCGGCACTAATTGTTCTATTATTTCCGTCCGGGTTCTCAATTGAAAGCTGCAGATCCTCGGCGCTTAACTTTTCAGTTTTGTAATTCCCTGCTTTAGATTGCATAGCTCCCGTATTGAAAATGATAAATAAGGCAATCAGCAGAGGCATTGAAAAAAATACTGTCCTGATTTCTGAAATCAAATAATCCATTTTATAATAATTCTTAATAGTAACGCCATTCATTATCTATTGTCGGAAATGCCTGTCTCGGCAGTGTTCCGCCTTTTTTTAGAATAAACAGATCTGCTTTTTTAGAAAGATTTTCATCGGATAATTGGATGGAGTTTAATAGTTTTTCGTTTATTTTAATTGGATATTTTTCCTCAAGTGAATTCAAATAATTATGTAGTTGTTTGTTGTACTCATACTGCATCAAATCATTCTTTACCTTATCTTTTATTATTTCGTAAGTAATCGGTGTGTCTTTTAAGTTCACCTCATATTTAATTTTATTTTCAGTATAGAATCTTTGAACATCATAATCAGTAAAGGCCGGGTGTTTAATAGCTATAGATTTTTGTTTCCAATAAGCAAGCTTGTCTCTCCATTCCTGCACTTCAATCTGAACATCCGGACCATCTCCATATCCTTGGCTGCGCGCAATTCCGATCAATCTTTTATCCCGCACCATTTTAAATAATACATCCTTCACAAATTTTAAAGTCGAGGCAGTCGGAGTAGAAAAGTCGATTTTGAAATCTCTATAAGAATACCATTTAATGAAATCTTTTATAGTGAATTTATCGCATTTTGAATTAACCAAAATTTCAGAATCAAAACTTTCATCCAGGTTTAATTCAGG
>JBLNGL010000186.1:0-5167 GCA_050264735.1 Ignavibacteria bacterium
TGAATGATAAAGTTAGTTTTGCCGGCGGCTTTATTACAGATTTTTCTGCTAATGATATTAATGAAAAAGGAAATATTTCTTTATCCCGGTGGGATATTTATCATATAAGCGGCGGTTCAAGTTTTAAAATCGGCAACTCCGAAGTTACACTCGGATTTTCTTATTCTTTCGGCAGCGATGTGATAAGGCAGATTGCCGATATAGGAAATCCGGATGCCGGTGCCGACAATGTTAATGCTGCTGCAGATGTCAAGTTTACGAAGATTAAGTTTATGTTTGGTTTTATTTTATGATTAAAAACTAATTTATCTTATAGAAAAATTCTTTATATCCAGCCTTTAACGGTTTTCTAGTAGAACAACATTTGTTCGAATATTATTGCAAGGTTAGGATTTAAGCAAGGAGCTCTTAAGATCAGATCTGGCTAAAAAATATGATGTTCCTGTAAAATGACTAAGGAAAACTATGTTAAATTATTTGTAATTTAGATGGCTTGCCTAATCAGATTTTATTACAGAATCATATTTTAAAGTCAAAAAAACAGGTATCTAATCTTATGAGAATCAGAATTACTATCCTTTTTATTACTTTAACTCTTCATCAGATTACAGCTCAGGACAGACAATTCTGGGATCAGGCTGTGGGCGGAAGAACAGCATTGCTGGGGGGAATTGCTGTCGCCGGAGTCAGAGACTACGGTGCTACTTTTTACAATCCCGGTGCATTGAGCTTCTTATCTCAGAATAAGCTGAACTTCAGCTTTAATATGTACGGGATTAAGGATTTCAAGTTTGTTAACGGCGGCGGACCCGGTATTGATTCCAGGTATACAAGAGTTTCTTTATATCCTGCATCGTTAGCCGGCAGTCTTCCTTTTCTTGGTGATTCACTTCAACGTTTTTCTTATATGATTTATGCTAACGGGTATTCCTATTTAAGAATTTCAGAAAGATTTGAGGATTATGTAGATGTTATTCCTTCCCGTCCGCCTTTGCAGCCCGGTCTTGCCAATTCTTTTGAAGGAAATGAATTTCTTATTAATCAGGGGAAAATTGATGTATTGCTTTCAGAAGTTTCAGTTGGATTCGGATGGTCCAGAAAAATTTCTGAAAATGTCGGTTTCGGTTTTACAATTTTAGGGGCTTACCGTGATCAGACTAAAATTCGTTCCGAATACTACACCGCATATGATACAACCTATGAGCGGACAGCTACTACGGATGTTTATCTGGAGATAGATTACTGGGCTGTAAGGTTTTCAGGGAAGTTTGGTATTTCAGCAGAATGGGAAAAACTGAAATTAGGCGCTACGCTGACTACACCGAGTGTGGCAATGAAGATTGCAAGCGGAGGAACTGATGGAGCAAGCATCATTTCTAATAATGTTTATGTTACGATTGACAGTTCCACCAATCAGGTTACACCGCTTGATTTTCTTGCTTCGGACAGGCAGGAAGGTTTGCCTGTAAACTACAAAACACCTTTTTCACTGGCAGCAGGTGTTGAGTATTCTCTATCGGAAGAAACAAAAATTCATTTTGCTGCAGAATGGTTTGCACCATTATCCGCTTATGTGGTAATGCAGCCTCAAAGTGATAATTTCATCAGAAATGATCCCCAGGAAATCAGGCCCATCAATAGCGCTGTAATACTAAGAGTTTACGATGCTATGAAAAGCACTTTTAATCTCGGTCTTGCTTTTGAGCATAAGCTGAATGAAAAGTTCACGGGATATGCAGCTTTCAGAACCGATTTCAGTAATGCGGATTACGGAGAGTTTGATGGCCTCACGCTTGGTTATACAGATTTTAATATTTATCATTTTACAGCCGGCACATCGCTTGAACTTAACGACGCCTTTATTGGGATAGGTTTTGAGTACAGTCATGGTGAAAGATCAGATTTTCCGCAGATATTTAATTTTCCTTCAGGAGAAGCTAAACCCGAAGATATAATTCTCTACGGAGCCCGCGGTACATGCAAGGCGCTGTACAATAATTTTAATTTATTCTTCGGAATAACTCAGTTGTTGTGAAGAAATTATTAGATTCATAGAAGAGCCGGATTTTATTATCAGGTCTAATTGGCTTTTATAAAACACTCGCTGCCGGCTAGGCCGGCAGGTTTATCCGCGGCCTTTTAAATATTGGTTTTAGATATAATGGGAAGATATCTTTGACGCAAATACAGGATATGCACTACATGAGTAAAAAAAGTCTCGGTCAATCAAAATAAACAGATAATAGGAATAAGTATGGATTCTATTCCCATTTGGATTATTTTAATAGCAACTATCATTGCTTTAGTAAGTTCCATTGAGCTCGGATACAGGCTTGGGAATTCCATACGGCTGCTATCTAAGAATGAAAAAGAAACATCAGTCTCAACCACAGTTGGGGCTATCCTTGGCATGCTTGCGTTTTTTTTAGTATTTACATTTGGAGCGGTGTATCAGCGCTATGAATCAAAGAAAGATCTGGTACGCCAGGAAGCGAACTCAATCCGCACTTCTTTTTTGAGGTCGGATTTCCTGCCTGAGAAAGAGCAGCATGAAGCACGATCATATCTGATTAAGTATGTGGATCTCCGGCTTGAAGCTGTTAGGACTCGAGACATGGAAAAAGTTAAAAAAGCAATAAATGAATCTGTCCGGATTCAGAATCAGCTGTGGAATATGGCGGCTGTGAATGCCCGAAAAGACATGAACTCACCTGTTTTTGCCCTGTACATTGAATCATTGAATGATATGATAAATCTTAATGCAATGCGGGTCGCTGTTGGTTTGCAGGTCCGGATTCCCAACGGCATCTGGCTTATTATTTATATACTTATAATATTAACCATGTTCAGTATAGGATACCAAACCGCCGTTACAGGTTCAAGCAGGAGGACATGGGTAATGACTATAATGGTTCTGGCATTTTCTCTGATGATTTTTCTGATTGCCTCTCTTGATCGCCCTGAGGCAGGCTTTATTACAGTAACTCAGCAGCCGTTGATCGACCTTCGAACCTGGATGAATATAAACTAAGCCCCATTAATGATAAATATGAGAATGATAAATATTTATTCTATAAAATATGAGCTAATTAACATTTTTGCCGAAATTGCAGATTCCTCTTAGTTTCCAATAATCATGACTAAAGACAGTTTAGAAATAAAAAACCAAAAGCCGTATCAAAAAATTATTCTCAAAGCCATCCTATTTATTACAATTATTTTAATACTTTTTTTTACAGCGGCATTTACAGCTTTTTATTTCTTCAAGGATGATCTCAGCAGATCGATTCTGCTGAGCCTTAATAATAATATCAATGGTAAAATATCCTTCTCCGATATTTCTTTTTCACCGCTGAAATATTTTCCTGATATCACTTTGAATCTTACTAATGTAAAATTGATGGAATCGGCAGATGCAGATTCTGCCGCCGGCCCGATATGCAAATTTGAAGATGTTTATCTCTCCGTCAACCTGGTTGATTTATTTTCATCCAGGATAAATGTGCCCAGAGTTTACATCGATGACGGTTACGTAAATCTTATTGTGTACAAGGATAGTTCCACAAATATTGGAAATTTCATCGGAACACAGAAGCCTGGTTCTTCTCCTCAAATTAAAGAAAAAAAGGCTGCTAAAATTTCGAACCGGGACAGCTCGGCAAATGCTCTAACGAAAAAAACTCATTCCGCTGAAAAGTCTTCCGGTGAACACAAGGACGGCCCTGCATATAAAGAAATAAAAAAGCCTAAGCCGCCCGCTCAGAAAACAAAAAATAAAAAAGGTAAATCTTTTGATATAGACTTAAGCATAGACAGGCTGAGCTTATCAAACATAAAGATTAAAGCAAAAAATTTTTTAACAGCTAATGCATTCGGCATTTCCGTTAGAGATTTTAACTCGCAAATTTCTTTCGGCAGGAAAAATGTCGCTGCTGATTTCCTTCTGGATTTAACTATTGATTCATTGATAATTAAGGACAAATTAATTTTATCGGATAAAAATCTTTTTCTCGATTCCAAGGTCCACCTAGATAAGGATTCTGCATTTTTAAGAATAGACGACAGTAAGCTGGTTTTTAACGAAGCTTATTTCAATTATAAGGGAACTTTAGATCTAAAAAATGAAGGCAACGCTGATCTTTCCATAACAGGGGAAAAAGAAATAAATGAAAGCTTCTTATCTCTTTTTCTTAAAGAAGCCGTCACAAAAAATTTAAAAAGAGGATCGGCTGAGTTTAATGCCGAGGTGAAAGGGAAAATCTTTACGCAGTTTCCAAGGGTCGAAATGGAGTTTCTCTTATCCGATGTTTTTTTATTGAACCCTGTAACGAACAAGCTGATTAAAAATTTAAATTTGAAGGGATCCTTTTCTTCAGGATCAAAAAATGATTTTTCCGAGTCAGTATTATTAATTGATACTCTACATGCTGACTTTCCCAGGGGGGCGCTGAGATTTTCCGGGAAGGCTGAAAATTTTGTTTCTCCGGAGATTGAGATCAGCCTTTTCCTTGATGCCGAAGTCACCGGGCTTAATGACATATTTAAAATTAAATTTATTGATGATATCAAAGGCGGGATTAAAATTGATCAAAGGTTTATAGGGAAATATATCCCTGATAAGAAAAAAGTCATTACAAAATTGAACAATGTTGATATTATCTTGACTGATTTTAGAATTAGTATACCGCGGGCCGTAAAGTTTGATAAAGTTAACGGTACGATCAGCCGGAAGAATGATAGCTATTTCATTAAGGATCTGCGGGTAATTTATAAAGATACCGATTTGCTGATTAACGGTGAGATCTCCAATCTTCATTATTTGATCTTCGGTGCCCCCAAGGATATCAATGCTGAATTAATAGTAAAATCGCCGGTTTTCAATCTGGCGGATTTTCTTTTTTTTGATCCGAACATAAAAAGAGACTTTCCATATAGGATTCTGAATATCGATCTTTCTGCTGCTGTTAAAACTAGTACGGAAAAGCTGTTGAAATTTAAATCTTTTCCGGAAATAGATGTCGATTTTAAAAAATTGGAAGCTTCCGCAGAGAATTTTCTGCCCCGGATAAATATTAACTCCGGAAAGTTTACACTATCAGAAAATATCCTCGGCTTCAATATGAAGTTTGATAAATTCAAAACAGAATTTCTTGGAGGCGATTTAAAT
>JBLNGL010000187.1:0-5251 GCA_050264735.1 Ignavibacteria bacterium
GAAAGATGGAATGAAAAACTAGGATACAGGCTTTCTTTAATAAAACCGCAGACCGCCGCAAAAAGACTCCTGAGAATTGCCCGGAATTACTCTTTTACATTGTTTGAATATTTTTTAACTGATCATATAGGACATGGAAGATTTGAAGGCTATATTGAAAAAACCCTGGACACTTTTGATGAGTTCCTGCTGAATCTTATTAAAGGTTCTGAAGGCACTGATTTAACTTTATTTGCATGCTCGGATCACGGAAATATTGAAGATTTATCCGTAAAAACACATACTTTGAACCCTGCTCTATCTATTGCCGCAGGAAAGTACGCCGGATATTTCGCCAATAATGTTACGGACTTATCTCAGATCAAACCGGCAGTATTAAAGGTATGCAGTTGAAAGATTACCCGGTAATCAAATTTGCCATTCCTTTTATCTGCGGAATAATTATAAATCAATTTAATAAAATCCATCCTGTCTTTTATCTGGTGTTATTAATTACAATTTCAGTTATATATTTTCTAATCAGGATTTTTCAAACAAAATATGCAGACAGAATTTCCCTCCCAACCTATGCAGTCATATTATTATTCGGTTCATTTGTTGCAGCAATAAATTCCGGGGAAAAAAGCTGTCTCTCCCCAAATATTCATATTGCCAAAAATTTAACTGCCTTCGGGAAAATAGAATCTATTGATCTGCTGCATTACGGCTACGATATGCCTGAAGATAACCGGGAAAAAACTCTTACATTCCGGCTCAAGGCCGACTCACTTTCAGCTTATCAATTTCATTTAATAAAAAATATTAAATTGATCTGCAGCGTGCATGATGAATCGGACGAAAGCCTGGATTCACTTTACAATTCTTTAAAGCCCGGAAATTATATTTCAATTTCGGGGAATTATTATAAAGGACGCGAAACTAGAAATCCCGGAGAATTTAATTATGATAAATATCTGAGATCAAAAGGAATCAGCGGTGTTTTCACATCCTACAGCTCCAGCGATATTCATATTTTAAAAAATGAGGTTTATACTTTTGAAAATTTTTTATTCTCCGTTAGAAAATCTATTCATGAAAGAACAATAGAACTCCACTCGCCGGTCACAGCATCTTTGCTGAAAGGCCTGCTTCTAAATGACAGAAGCGAAATGGATTACGATACAAAAAATGAATTTATTAACTCCGGCGTTATACACGTTCTCGCAGTTTCGGGACTTCACGTGGGATATATAATTCTGGTTTTTTTAATTCTTCTCGGAAGGTTTAATATCTACACGAGATCTATTCTTACAGCTGCGGGTTTAATTTTTTTTATGTTGTTAACCGGTGCGCCGGCTTCGGTGGTTAGGGCTACTTTAATGGCATTAATTATTATTGCGGCATTCCTAACCGGCAGATCGACAAATCTTTTTAACTCCCTGGCTTTGTCTGCCGTAATAATTCTTTTAATAGATCCAGGTGATCTTTTTGACCCGGGGTTTCAATTATCTTACGCAGCAGTTTTTTCAATGGCAGCGATTTACCCTATTTTTCGCCGCATTATTTCCAATCTTCAGACGGGAAAGTTTGTGCAGAATCTGCTTTTGTTTATCACTTTATCTTTAAGCGCACAAATAGGTACAATCCCGTTCACGCTCTTTTACTTCGGCAGACTTTCGCTGACTGCTCTTTTGGCAAATCTTTTTGTCATACCCGCAATCGGAATAATTGTGGGAATTTCAATTTTCACTTTAACTATCAGTAGTATTTCTCCTCTTATTGCTTCTTTTTATGCGGCTGCAAATGACATGCTTACATTTATTACTTTAGAGTTTATCAGGTTTGCCGGCAATCCCGGTTTTTCTTTCTTGCGGATCAGGAATTTTTCAATGATTGATTCGGTTGTTTTTTATATCCTTTTAATTATATTCTTTTTTTGGATAGAAAAATTTAAAGGGTGGAAGCTGAAAATTGTGTTTATATCATTAATAATTATAAATATAATTTTTCTTCCTTCGCTTGATGACGAGGAACTGCTTAAGAAGAATGAATTAAATATTATAATGATTGATGTCGGTCAGGGAGATGCATTCTTCCTGAAATTTCCAAACGGTGAAACTGCCGTATTCGATGCCGGCGAAAAGACTTTCGGATTCGACAACGGGGAAAGGGTGGTGCTTCCTCTCCTGGATCACCTTGCAGTTTCCAAAATTGATTATGCTTTTATTTCTCACATGGATGCCGATCATTGCGGAGGTTTTAAATCTTTAATTGCAAAGAAGATAATTAGACAGGTTTTTAAACCTCAAGTTGATTCCCTTGATATCGGAGAATTAAAGTTTGAATCCTTTTTAAAAAAAAATAATGTCCCATTCCGTTATTTTAAGAGGGAAGAAATACATCTTGGAAACGCAAACCTTTATATATTAAATGAGCCAGAAAATTTAAATTTTCTGCCTGTTTCAAACAACGAAAAAAGCGGAATTATAAAAATTGTTTACGGGAAAACCAGCTTTTTATTTACAGGGGATGCGGAAAGGAATTCAGAAAATTTTCTTTTGACCGAAAACGGGAGTTTCCTTAAAAGCGATGTTCTAAAAATTTCACATCATGGAAGCAGTACAAGCAGCAGTAAAAATTTTATCGATGCGGTTAGTCCTCGTTTTGCATTAATAAGCTGCGGGATTGGAAATAAATTCGGACATCCGTCGAAAAAAGTATTGGAACGACTTCAAGGAATAAAAATATTCAGGACGGACAAAGATGCCGCTGTTTTATTAAGATCCGACGGAGAAAATATTTACCGGATTGACTGGAAAGATTTTAAAAAATAATTATTTAATGAAAGGAAACAAATGGCTGAAAAAAAATTAGTCGGCATTATTATGGGCAGCGATTCTGATCTGCCGGTAATGAAAGAAGCCGCAGAGATTTTGGAGGAGTTCGGGGTTGGTTTTGAAATCAGAGTACTCTCGGCTCACAGAACCCCCAACCAGACGTCGGAGTATGCGGCTGCAGCTCATAAAAAAGGATTAAAAATAATTATTGCCGGAGCAGGAGGTGCGGCTCACCTGGCGGGAGTAATTGCGGCATTTTCCCCGCTCCCGGTAATTGCGGTCCCTATAAAATCAAAGTCTTTAGACGGGCTCGATTCACTTTTATCCATGGTTCAGATGCCGCCCGGAGTGCCTGTCGGAGTAGTCGGTATTAACCAGGCGAAAAATGCCGGGCTTTTAGCTGTCCAGGTTCTTGGAACGTCGGATTTGCAAATTCAGGAAAAAATGCTGAGTTATAAAAAGAAAATGGAAGAAGATGTCATCAAAAAAGATCAAAACCTTAAATCAAAATTAAAATAATTTGATGAAATAAGACTTTTTCCGGCAGGTTTCACAATTTTTAGCGGTTAATTGTCTGCTTAATACATTGATAATCCTTCATCCTTTTAATAATTTTATTAACTGTTTTTCATAATCTGAAGTATAAAGATGAAAATATTAATTCCAATAGTTACAAGTTTTTTATTAATAACAGGCTGCAGTTCAAAATCAGACAAGGATTACATGAATGAGGCAGCTGAGAATGCAAAAAAGAATAATATTCCCGAAGTAATTGTTTCTTATGAAAATTTAGTAAAAGAATACCCGGAAAGTAAATTAGCTCCCGAAGCTTTGTTCCAGATTGCCGGTTTATACCAAAACAGGATGGTTAAAAATTTATCGGAAACAGAATCATTGGAGAATTCCGTTAAAGTTTATAAAAATATTTTTGATAAATATCCCGGCTATCCAAAAGCGCCCGATGCGCTGTTTATGTCCGGATTTATCCTTGCCAATGATCTAAAAAGGTATAAAGAAGCAACTGAAACTTACAAATTGTTTCTTGAAAAGTATCCGAATCATCAGTGGGCTCTTTCTGCAAGATCGGAATTGGATAACATGGGAGTCCCCCCTGAAGTAATACTTGAAAATAAACAAAAGGTAAGCTCAGATGGCGGAACCTTCTGAAAATTATATCAAGTATCTTAATCCTGCCGTTATTTCCAAAATAAACTCGATGGAATTAAGAGCCCGGCTGGTTGTAGAAGGCTTTATGGTCGGACTCCATAAAAGCCCTTATCACGGGTTTAGTGTTGAGTTTATTGAACACCGCCCTTATCTGCAGGGGGATAGTTTAAAAGATGTTGACTGGAAGGCTTACGGCAAAACGGAAAAATTTTTTATCAAGCAGTATGAAGAGGAAACAAATCTACGGAGCTATATACTCCTGGATACAAGCCGATCGATGAGCTTTGCATCGTCCGGAAATATAACCAAGCTGGAATATGCGTCCACTCTTGTTGCCGCTTTAAGCTATTTAATGATTAAGCAGCAGGATGCTGTAGGCTTGGCGCTATACTCCGATAAAATCAACAGCTATATTCCTCCAAAAGCAACGAAAACCTATCTGCGGCAGATTCTAAAACAGATTGCATCATTAAAAGCATCGAGCACAACAAATACTGCTTTCTCGCTGAACCTTGTGGCCGAAAAAATTAAAAGAAGGGGATTAGTGGTTATTGTGTCAGATCTTTTTGATGACATAAATTCAATATTGAAATCTTTAAAGAATTTCAGCTATTTGAAAAATGAAGTAATTGTTTTTCAAATACTTGATCCGCTGGAAAGAAGTTTTTCGTTCGGGGCGGATGCCGTATTTAAAGATCTCGAAACTGACGAAGAAATTACAACCCAGCCGTACCAGATTCAGAAAGCTTACCGCGAATCGATGGGGGAGTTCCTAAGGAAAATAAAATCGGAATGTTTAAAATCAAATATCGAATATAATCTAATAGAAACCAGCATGCCTTTCGATAAAGCATTATTCAGCTATATTCAGAAGAGGAAGAGGCTTTACTAGGCAGGTTGTTTGTGGTTTGTAGTCTGTTGACACGTTGTTTAAATGGCTTAATCTTATTCGTCATTCGTAAATCGGCAATCGTAAATCGTACATCGTCATTCGATTGTCATTTAACAGTCAATCAATTGTAAATCAACGCCGTTTCTTACAGAAAAGAATATTTTTCCATGCTTACGCTTTCTATTTTAATATTCCCTATTCCGCCCGCTAGTATTGCCTTTATTTATAAAGACTCTCATTGTTTCTGATCTACAAACAACAAACCACCTACAACAAACCAATTATTTCAGCAACATATTTATCCGATAACTTCTCAGCCTCAGCCTTCGCCTTAGCCTCAGTAATTATCCTGATTATAGGTTCAGTATTTGATTTT
>JBLNGL010000188.1:0-5271 GCA_050264735.1 Ignavibacteria bacterium
ATTACAACGGATGTCAATACTGCAGTGATAACGCCTAGATCGCCGAGCGCAGGTTATATACGGCCTGAAATTTCTAATTATACAGCAACTGGGCCTGGAACCGGGAATGTTTCCATATCTATTTTGGATCCTGCATTAATACAAAATTTTAATACCTATAGAATTGAATTTAAGGATTCTTCTTCATATCATAATAATCCAAGGCCCTACTATCAATTAATTGATTATTCCGAAAATGATACCCTTATAAAATTGAACAGGCTCAAAGGGAGCAATGAATCTACTCAGGTTTTAGACGGCTTTTCGGCTGATATAACAAATGATACATTGGTGACTATTGATCCCGGCAGAACAAACTGGATTACCGGCAGCAGCAATTATATAATGCAGGTGGGATTCAGCGACAGGTACCCGGCAAATGCAAGTATCAGAGTTGATTACCCGGCGGATTTTGAAATTTATTTTAAAGATCCGCTGCAGGGAGACAGCTCATTTCCTACCGGTTCATTTGACAAGCCGATCCTTTCAAATATCCAAATCAAAAATGTTACTGAAAATATTGAGCATTTCCAATTCAGATTTTATGATAACGATAATAATGGGCTCTTTACAAACGGTGATGTAATTTATCTCGTATTCGGAGATTCTGCAGGTAAAAGAGCAACAAATTTCAGAAATGTTCATGCCAGTTGGTCTGTTTCTATTGTAAAAGATACTACCCTAGCCGAAGATGAACAGGATCCTCCTCAGCCGGGCGATGTTTTTAGAATTGCAACTAAAAAACCTTTTAGAACGGGAGAATACTTTGAATTTACAACAAAGGCACCCGCTTTTGATTTAAGCAAGGCCCAGGGCGATCTGAATAAAGTTTCAGTTGTACCGAATCCTTATACAGGAGCTGCATCTTGGGAACCGGCAACAACTGATGTGGGCCGCGGAGAAAGGAGAATATTTTTTACAAATCTTCCGAGATCCTGCACAATCCGCATTTATACAATCAGCGGGAAGCTTGTAGATACTATTGTACATGAAAGTACAATTGATAACGGAGAAGAATCCTGGGATCTAGTTTCCAAGGATGGAATGGACATTGCCTATGGAGTTTATATTTATCATATTGATGCTCCCGGTATAGGTGAAAAGATCGACAAATTTGCCGTTATAAAGTAAGTTAATCAATGAGGGAATTATGAATAGAAAATTTTTACCGCAAAGTTTGATCCTTACTTTAATAATTTTTATTTCTGCTATTATTCCGCAGAATGTCTCGAAAACCGGAACTACAGCTGCTTCTTTTTTGGAAATACCCGCCGGTGCTAGTGCAATCGGAATGGGCGGCGCCTTTGTGAGCCTGGCAAATGATGCAACTGCACTATACTGGAATCCAAGCGGAATTTCACTCGCACAAAAATATGAAGCAGTACTTTCCCACAACCAATGGCTTGCATCTACTAAATTTGATTTCGCCGGACTCGTTCTTCCCCTGGGAGATTTCGGCACTTTAGGCATGAGCTTTACTTCATTGAATATGGGTGATATGAAAGTAACTACTGTCGATCAGCCTGATGGAACAGGTGAATTCTTCAGCGCAGGAGATCTTGCATTAGGGATCTCTTACGCAAGAAATTTAACAGACAGATTCTCAATCGGCTTTACGGGAAAATATATCCGGCAGAAAATATGGCATATGACGGCTTCTGCTTTTGCTCTCGATATCGGCACTCTTTTTAAAACCGATCTTATCGGCGGACTAACTATTGGAGCATCATTATTAAATTTTGGAACACCAATGACACTCGAAGGAAGGGATACAAGATATTTCATCCGTGTTGATCAAACTAAGCAAGGCTCAAATGAAAGAATACCTACAAATATTGAAATGGATTCGTGGGAACTCCCATTAATATTTCAGATCGGAGTTTCAACTAATGCAATAAATACGGAAGACTACCGGCTTACCGTGGCTGCCGATGCTATTCATCCCAATAATGATTTTGAGAGCTTAAATCTCGGAGGAGAATTTTCTTTCATGGGATTTATTTCTTTAAGAGGAGGATGGCAGTCATTGTTTTTAAAAGATGCCGAAGGAGGTTTGTCTCTCGGTTTGGGCTTAAATTCCAGGATGCTGTTCAGCGAGGCAATAGTTAAATTTGATTATGCCTACAGAGATTTTGGAAGATTAAATAATATCCAGGTATTTTCTGTCGCTGTACAATTCTAAGTTATAGGATCATGATTTTAACTATTCTTTCTATTTTAGTCTGCCTTCATATTCAGGGTAATAATGATCCTGAAGGATTAAAACAAAACGGGGTGGTTGCTGAAATTGATTCCTTGAAAATAACTGCAGAGGAATTCTATTTAAGTTATGAATACGGCCCCGCTTTTCCCAAAAGAAAAAATGATTCTAAAGAGCGTTATTTAAATTATATGATCAATGAAAAGCTCCTTGCTCTTGACGGCTACTCCAGAAAAATCGATACAACGGAGCAGGCGGTGGAAACATTAAATGAATACAGGAATGATATTATGACTGAAGAGCTATTTAAACAGGACATCTTGAGCAAAGTAAAAATTGAACGGCATGAAATTGATTCCGCTGTCAGTAAAAAAAATATCATCCTGGAGATCAAATGGCTGTTTGCCGCGGATGATGAAAAGATAAAATCATATTTAACCCAGCTCAAGTCGGGAATTTCATTCGACTCGCTATTCAGTCAGCAAATTAATGATACTGTTTTTTTTGATAACAGGTATATGAAGATCGACAGGGACCGGCTTGGGAAAAAAAACCCCGCCTTAGCCGCAATTGCCGATTCATTAAAAGCCGGGGAAATTTCGCTTCCGGTTCATACAAACGACGGCTGGTATATTATTAAATTGGAAAATGCATCTGAGGATCTGATTACTACCGAATCGGAATTTGAAAAAGCAGAACAGGAAGCAGTAAGTTCAATAAAAAAATATAAAATGGATAAACTCTCGGATAAATATGTGAATGAGCTTATGATGCAGCATAATCCGGTTATAAAAAGAGATGCGTTTAATTTTCTGAGGTCATACCTGGGGAATCTGCTTCTTTCAAAAGAAAAATATTCCAATTGGAATTTATCGGGGAAGTTAGCTTCTGCGGTTAATAATTTGAATAATTCGGGAGAGGAAAATCATGCTCTGGCTTCTCTTGTACAGCTGATCGATGGGAAATTTACTATTACCGATTTCCTAACCTGGTACAGAAGCAGGAGTCATTATATTAATCTTAATGAAAATGATCTGAAAAGTTTTTCAGCTTCTTTGGAAAATCTAATCTGGAGAATGGTACGCGACAGACTTTTAGCTCAAAAAGCTTTTGAAAGAGGATTTAATAATGCTGAAACTGTTATTAAACAAACAAACTGGTGGAAAGATAAAATAATATCAAGCATGGTTAAAAATGAAATTACCACCTCGGTTCTTTTGGGAAATAAAGAAGTTAAGACCGGCAATAAGAATGATTCTTTGAAAGTTTCCGCTGAAATTGATGAAGAATTTAATGAAAAGCTTTTGAGAAGAATTTTAAGTCTGAAGAAAAATCATAAAATCAATATCAATAAGAAATTATTAGGTCAAATTAATGTTTCGGTCGAAAATGATCCGAGAGCTGTGGAATTTTATATTGTCAAGCAAGGAACATTAATTCCGAGAACTCCCTATCCGACAATCGATAAGGAATGGGCTAAATGGGAATAAATAAATTGCGGATTTCGAATTGCGAATTTCGAATTAAACCCTTTAAAATCCGAAATCCGAAATAAGGAAATGATGTATTTAAATAAAATCATTCTAATAATCACTGCTGTTTTCTTCTCACTCTCCTGCAGCGAAAAAAGAAACAGGGATGCAGATTCCGTTATTTACTGGTCATCAAACAACACTGAGGAAATTGAATTTGCCCGGCAGGCAGTTAATTTATGGAACAAAAAAAACCCGGAAAGGATGGTTTCATTTCAGCCGGTGCCCGAAGGCCAGTCGAGCGAGGAAATAATTTTAGCGGCAGTAGTGGGAAAAACTACCCCGGATATATATTCAAACATGTGGCAGGGAGATGTCGAATCTTATGCCGACGCAGGTACATTAATTGCTTTGGATACTTTAAACGGATTTTGGGACCTAATGAATGATCGGTGCGACTCTTCCGTTATAAAAGAAGTTACATCAGGCGATGGTCACATATATCAGATACCATGGAAGATTAATCCGATAATGCTCTTATATAATGAAAAAGTGATTAAGTCAATTGGTTTTGATATTCCTCCTTCCACCTATGATCAAATCTTTCAGGCAGGGAGCAGGTTTAGTAAAGATAAAGATGGAGATGGGTATGTTGATCAATGGTTCGGATATTCGGAAGTAATCGTAACCTGGTGGCAGAGATTATTTGATTTTTATCCGCTGTACATTGCCGCTTCGGACGGTGCACCCCTGGTTGAAAAAAATAAAGCAGTATTTAATAATGAGTATGCTCTGGAGGTTTTTAATTTTTTGCATAACCTTTATCAAAAAAGATACTTTGCCAGGGAAAGATTATCTCAAAGACAGGATGTTTTTCTTTCCGGTGTTATTGCTACAAGGTTTACAGGACCATGGGAGATTGCGCATGCAGAAAAATTTAAACCGAAAGAATTGGAGTACAGTTTTACACATATGCCCGTTCCGGATGACCATGAAGGTCCGGTTTATACATACTGCGATCCAAAAAATATAGTAATATTTAAAACATGTCCGAATCCTGATCTAGCGTGGCAGTTTGTGAAATTCATGATAAACAAGGAAAACGATCTTCAGTTTTTAAGAATTACAAATCAGCTGCCGAGGAGAAAAAATCTGGATGACGATTCTTTCTTCTCCGGTTATTTTAAAAAAAATCCGAAAATGATTCCTTTTGCCAAACAGGCCGATTATGTTAAGGGCACCGATCAGGCGCTTTATCTGAAAGAAGTATTTGATCTGATTTCTCAGCAATATGAAGCAAGCATCATTTACGGCAAAAAGTCTCCTGAAGAAGCCTTATCAGACGCAGAGAAAGCAGTAAATTTATTGTACCTGCAGTAATTCACGTGCACTTATAATTCTAAATAAAAAGATCCCAATCTGAATTTGAAAATGAAGAATAAAAAGATAATACCATATATAATGGTTTCTCCCTATATAATTCATTTTATAATTTTTGTTGCCTTCCCTGTTGTCTTTTCTCTAGTCCTTATTTTCCATAAATGGAATATAATTTCGCCG